>NZ_JACJFK010000024.1:0-77578 GCF_014164535.1 Pseudoalteromonas sp. SG41-2
TAAAGCGCTAACTGCGTTATAATTTTTTCAAGTAGAACAACTACATGTCAAAATTTACGCCTTGTTATCACTGTATTTATCTGTCGCTATAAATGGTCAGTAACTTAACACGATTGGTATAATTCGCTATGATAATCATATTTTTAATAAAATGAGAATTCTTAACTGATTTCACCGCTAATCGCATATTTTAATACCCAATGCTTTACCGGTCCGGTTTTATTTGCCATTTTCAAAAACTGACTGCGTGCCCACTGCAATGGAGTTAGTTGATTAGAAAAACCAAAATAACAAGCGTCCATCATACTCATCATTAACAAATTTGCTTTGCGTCTAGTTTGCTCATATTGTTTAAGATATTGTGCAGCACCTATATCGTCTGCATTTTTTAATATATCAGCAAGTGCTACGACATCTTGAAAACCTAAGTTAACCCCTTGCCCAGCGAGCGGATTAATCGTATGCGCTGCATCACCAACCAGCACGATACGGCCATCTGAATAGCTGTTGGCATGTTGGCGGGCTAACGGAAATACAGCATGCTCTATGATATCAAAGTCCCCAGCTAAGGGCGGGAAATGTGCAAGCAGTTGCTGTTTTAATTCGCCTGCTGAGAGCTGCTGCCATTGCTTTAACTGCTTTGCATCGTGGTAACAAATTAAATTGGCGTATGGCGCCTGCATAGGTAAAAAAGCTACCGGACCTGTGGGCTTAAACTGCTGCCATGTTTTTACTTGTTGCGCAGCGTCTAGTTTTATTAATACTCCCATACAATGCTGACCATATTGCCAACCCGTAACACCAATACCGGCCTGTTGACGTAATAACGATTGCCCACCATCTGCAGCAACAACTAAATCAGCTGTATATTGCTGCTCACCATAATGCAATGTCACTTGCTGTTCGCTTTGCTCAATTGCGGACAATGATTGAGGTGTTTCAATCACTTCGATATTGTGCTGTGCAAACTGTTGCCAGATACTCGCTTGAATTAAATTATTTTCAATTAAGTGGCCTAAATGAGTGGTATTAATATCGTGACAATCAAACAAAAGGTTATCGCCCGTTCGTTCAAACGCTTCGAGCTGTTGGTATGGGGCATGTCGATGCACTCGTAAAATAGGCATAGCGCCTAAGTCATCTAATAAGTTTTCTGAAAAACGATTGATAGCAGATACACGAATATCAACTTTTTCACTTGCCAATACAGCATCAGCATCAATTATCTGCTGCTCAATCACTGTTACTTGGCATCCTTGTTTAGCGAGTTTAACTGCTGTGGCTGCACCAACCATGCCGCCGCCAACAACAACAACCTTGTTTTTCATCATTTTTAGTCACTAATTTGGTTATTTTCAGTGCGCTTGATTGTATCGTACTTCTGTTTGCAAGTGCGAGTGAGTTTCATCTTAATCAACCATAAAACGCACTTTGTTTGACTTCAATTCACAAACATAAAAACTATACTTGGATCTAGACGGGTATCCAGCTAAAATACGCGTCCTTTAAGTAAGCGAAAGTGCCGCTTATCCTGTTTAGCGCACAACCGTGCCACTACCGAATTGAAAACGAGGCTATATTTCAATGAGTAAAAAGCTGCATATTAAAACCTGGGGTTGTCAGATGAATGAATACGACTCTCAGAAAATGGCTGATCTTCTCGATGCAACCAACGGCTACCAGTTAACTGATGAAGCTGGGGATGCAGATGTTATCCTACTCAATACCTGTTCAATTCGCGAAAAAGCGCAGGAAAAAGTATTCCATCAACTAGGCCGTTGGAAATTACTCAAAGATGACAAACCCGATCTGATCATCGGTGTTGGTGGCTGTGTTGCGTCACAAGAGGGCGATTCAATTCGCCAACGCGCACCATTTGTTGACGTTATTTTTGGCCCTCAAACATTGCACCGTTTACCTGAAATGATCAAACAAGTGCAAGGTAACAAAGGCAGCTCTGTGGTTGATATTTCATTCCCAGAGATTGAAAAGTTTGACCGTTTACCAGAGCCAAAAGCAGACGGTCCTTCTGCATTTGTATCTATTATGGAAGGGTGCTCTAAATACTGTACCTTCTGCGTAGTACCTTACACGCGCGGTGAAGAAGTCAGCCGCCCGCTTGATGATGTATTATTAGAAATTGCTCAACTTGCAGAGCAAAATGTTCGTGAAGTAAACCTACTAGGTCAAAACGTAAATGCTTATCGCGGCGAAACTCACGATGGTGAAATTTGTTACTTCTCAGATTTAATTCGTTATGTTGCAGCTATCGACGGGATTGACCGTATTCGCTACACCACGTCGCACCCGGTAGAGTTTACACCAGACATCATTGACGCTTATGCCGACGTACCTGAATTAGTCGATCACTTACATTTACCTGTACAAAGCGGTTCGGATCGTATTCTTAATTTAATGAAACGTGGTCACACTGCTATTGAGTACAAATCAACGATTCGTAAATTACGTAAAATTCGCCCTAATTTAAGTATGTCGTCAGATTTTATTATTGGTTTCCCAGGTGAAAGCGCCGCTGACTTTGAAGCGACGATGAACCTTATCAATGATATTGGTTTTGATATGAGCTTTAGCTTTATCTACAGCGCACGCCCGGGTACGCCAGCGGCTGATTTGCCTGATGATGTCAGCGAGCAAGAAAAGAAAGAGCGTTTATACCTACTACAAAACCGTATTACTCAAATGGCGCAACAGATCAGTCGTCAAATGTTTGATACTGAACAACGCATCCTAGTTGAAGGTCCATCCAAGAAAAATCCGATGGAGCTACGTGGCCGTACTGAAAACAACCGCGTAGTAAACTTTATTGGCCCACACACAGTGATCGGTCAGTTTGTTGATGTACGTATAACTGAGGCACTGCCAAACTCTTTACGCGGTGACTTAATTCGTACAGAATCCCAAATGAACTTACGCCGTGCGGTTGCTCCTGCTGATATTTTAAGTAAAGCAGCACAACCAGAGCCGCAAGCCACCCCTGATGAATTAGGTGTTGCAACTTTCGTTCCTTAGGCGAAACTTACTGTGCCAGCCTCGCTGGCACATCAAAACAGGAAGCAATTTTGAGTAATCAATTAAAAAAATTAGAGATTTATTTAGAACCCTCCGACAACAAACGTCTTTCATCTTTATGTGGCCCGTTTGACGAAAACATCAAACACATTGAACGCCGCTTAGGTGTTGAAATTACTCATCGCGATAACTATTTTAAAATCACCGGTAAAACCACCAGCGCGTTTGCAGCGATGGAAATCCTCAAAGACTTATATGTCGAAACTCAGCCAGTACGCGGTGTTATTACTGAAATTGAAGCAAATACCGTACATTTAGCCATTAGTGAGTCAAATGCATTAGAGCAAGATGAGCTAAACGAATATGGCAAAGAGGTGATGATCAAAACTCGTCGTGGCGTAATAAAACCACGTAACGACAATCAAGGTCATTATGTATCGAATATATTTCGTCACGATATCACCTTTGGTATCGGGCCTGCTGGCACAGGTAAAACCTACCTAGCTGTCGCCGCAGCAGTTGATGCTTTAGAGCGTCAAGAAATACGGCGTATTTTATTGACCCGCCCTGCTGTTGAAGCCGGTGAAAAACTGGGTTTTTTACCAGGTGATTTAAGTCAGAAAATCGACCCATACCTGCGCCCATTGTACGATGCCTTATTTGAAATGCTCGGCTTTGAAAAAGTCGAAAAGCTGATGGAACAAAATGTCATTGAAGTCGCTCCACTTGCCTTTATGCGTGGTCGCACACTTAACGATGCCTTTATTATTTTAGATGAAAGCCAAAATACCACGGTTGAACAAATGAAAATGTTCTTAACCCGAATTGGTTTTAATTCAAAAGCAGTGATCACCGGCGACATTACCCAAGTAGATTTACCCCGTGGTGCGCGCTCAGGGCTTCGTCACGCCATTGAAGTACTTAGCGATGTAGACGAAATAAGCTTTAACTTCTTCCAATCACAGGACGTGGTACGCCACCCTGTCGTGGCACGTATTGTTGAAGCCTACGAACGTAACGATGAAGCAGAACGACTCAAACGCGCGGAAAAACAACGTGCTAAAGACTTGCTCGCAAACCAAGAGCAAGCGCAACCTTCGACTAAAGAGTGATGCCGTGAACACTGAACTTGATTTACAAATAGCCTGCGAGTTTGATAACTTGCCTAGTCTTGAGCAGTTTGCGCTGTGGGCTAATAAAGTGCTTAGTCAATACCGTGATGAATCAGAGCTGAGTATTGTTATTGCTGATGAAGAGCAAAGCCAACAACTCAATAATGACTACCGTGGTAAAGATAAACCAACCAATGTGTTGTCGTTTGAATTTGAAGCGCCAGCAGGTATAGAGCTACCTTTGGTGGGTGATTTAGTTATTTGCCCAGCCATAGTGTTAGCTGAATCAATAGAGCAAGAAAAGTCATTTCATGACCATTTTGCCCATATGGTGATCCACGGATGCTTGCATTTACTTGGATTTGACCATATAAAGGATGAAGATGCGACAGAAATGGAAAGCATTGAAAAGCAATTGCTTGCCGAATTAGGCATAGCAGACCCATATCGGGACGATATTTAAATTTACGGAGCAAGTAGACGCAATGAGCGACGATAACTCGCAGACTAGCCAGGGTTCTTCTGGCAAGACCTGGTTGGGTAGAATTACCCAAATGTTGCAAGGGGAACCCCAGAATAGAGAAGAGCTGGCTGAAGTAATTGCCGATGCGCAAGTTCGGGATGTCATTGATCCTGAAACCAAAGAGATGATCGAAGGTGTGCTCGGTGTGTCAGAGTTAAAAGTGCGAGATATTATGATCCCGCGCTCACAAATGATCACGCTCGAAGTGGAAGCGCCACTAGAAGAACTCATTCCAATGATGGTCGATTCAACGCATTCACGTTTTCCAGTGGTGTGTGAAGATAAAGACCACATTGAAGGCATTTTACTAGCAAAAGATCTATTACCACTGATCCTCAATAAAGATGATCTACTGCCATCATTACGTGATTATTTACGCCCAGCCGTTGTTGTGCCTGAAAGTAAGCGTGTTGATACGCTACTTAATGAGTTTCGCCAACAGCGTTACCATATGGCGTTAGTAATTGATGAATACGGCGGTGTATCTGGTTTAGTAACCATAGAAGATATTCTTGAGCTCATCGTCGGTGAAATTGAAGATGAACACGACGAAGAAGAGCAACTAGATATTCGTCAACTTGCAAAGCATGTGTTTGTTGTTCAAGCACTTACTCCTGTTGATGATTTTAACGAATATTTTAAAACTGGCTACAGCACGCAAGACGCTGATACCATCGGTGGTACTGTTTTACACGCCTTTGGGCATATGCCTGGCCGTGGTGAAATAATTGATATAGATGGCTTACAATTTAAAGTAACCAATGCCGATAATCGTCGATTATTGCAATTACAGGTTACAGTGCCAAAGGCAGATGATAACGACAGTGAAGACACTTCTGACTAACTGCCTGCATTTAGCAAAAGATAAAAAAGCATGGCTCGCACTGGTTGCGGGCCTCTTTTTAACCTTGTGTTATGCCCCTTTTGAGATTTGGCCCCTCACGTTCGCCTGTTTAGCATTAGCGATATACAGTACCCACACACATAATTCTGGGCAGCAATATGGCAAACTAGCCAGTAAACGCGCCGCCAAATATGGTTTTATATTTGGCCTCGGTTGGTTTGGCGCAGGTATCAGTTGGGTGCATGTCTCCATTGCCACCTTCGGCGGTATGCCACTGGTAGCCTCAGTGTTACTGATGGTGCTGTTATGTGCTTATTTAGCTATCTACCCGGCTTTAGCCTTTATGTTTGCCACACGCTTTGCCAGCGGCCCTAGTAGCTACGGTTTATTATTACTCTCAGGCTTTGCTGTCACCGAATACTTACGCGGTGTGGTACTCACCGGCTTCCCTTGGCTAAGCTTTGGTTATACTCAAACCGATAGCCCACTTAATCTACTCGCTCCAGTAATTGGTGAGTTTGGCTTAACCCTTGTATGTATCGCGATTGGTTTTGCGCTCTATCGCCTGCTGTTTATTAGAGACTTTAAAGCCACAGCAGCCACTGTAATTAGCATCGCTGTACTATTCGCTATTACTCACTACACGCGCAATAACAGTTACAGTGATAAAACGATTAGCGCCTTACTGGTACAAGGTAATATCAAACAGCATCTGCGCTTTGACCCGAGTGAATTTTGGACCACAATGAGTAAGTACCAAGATATGACTCGACCGCACTGGGATGCCGACTTAATCGTTTGGCCAGAAGCTGCAGTGCCTGAAATAGAAGCACTTGCAGATAGCTATTTAGCAGGCTTAGATAGCGCAGCCTCATTTAACAATACTGCTCTCATTACAGGTATTGTTGACTATCAGCGCGACACTAAAGCAATCTTCAACACATTAATTGTACTTGGTAATAAAGAGCAGGGTGACGAACATGGTCATTATCTATACTTAGGTAAAAACCGTTACCAAAAACACCAATTACTTCCCATTGGTGAGTTTGTGCCATTTGAAGATATATTGCGCCCTATCGCCCCTTTATTTGATTTACCTATGTCATCATTTTCTCGCGGCGACCAAATTCAAAATAACTTACGTGCTAATGGCTTAAATATATTACCGGCCATTTGCTACGAAATCGCTTTTGCTGATTTAGTGCGTGGTAATTACCACAATGATTCGGATATTTTATTTACTGTAAGTAATGATGCCTGGTTTGGTGCCTCCCACGGCCCCCACCAGCACATGCAAATAGCCCGTATGCGCGCCCTTGAATTGCAACGCCCGCTTATTCGTGTGACCAACAATGGTATCAGCGGCGTATACGACCCAATCAGTCAAATTCAAGTCAGCATGCCACAATTTGAAGCCGACACCCTTAAAGTTAATATCAAGCTAATCCAAGGCGACAGCATCTATAGTCAATACGGTAACTTGCCTGTGTGGTTATTTATTTTTAGCATTACAATCGCAGCATTAATCGTAAAATTTAAATATAAAGATAATCATCGTTAAATATATTCACTAAAATTAATCACATAATTGATATATTTCATCTACATCAATTGTCGTAAATATAATAACAAGGAAGTCGTATGTTATGGATTAACACCCTATGCAAACAATCAATTACACAGCACATGGCCAGAGTCAGGCATTTTATTCTGTTCGTATTGATGGTTACTATCCCCTCCTTGGGTTTAGCCGCTCAATATGAAGTCAGTTCCAAGGATGAGTTACAAGCTCAATATCAGTTATTACTAGAGTTAAAAGCTGAAAATGCTGTTTCAGAGAATGTGTTTACTGAAAAATCTACTTTTTTACATCAACAAGCACAAACGAACTTTCATTTTGACTTAGACAGTGGAACATACACCTCCGACATACCGATTGGTAATGCCCATCAAATTAGCAAACAACCTTCACCAATATCTGACACCGAGCAGCGTATTGATAGTTTCACTACCGCGCTATATGCTATTTCAGCTTTGTTATTATTGGCCTTAATTGGCAAAATCATGTCGTATTTCCCACCATTACTCAACGAACTTTTGATTTACGGCGCGTCCATCATTTCGCTCATTTTTTTCCACTACGAATATTGGCTACTGGTTGCAGGATTCTCTTTAGGCAGCATTGTTAGCTATTCGGTGCTAAGTCGCATTAGTGACGATAAAGAAGAAGCTAAATGGGTAGGTTGGCCATTAGCTATTACATTCGCAGCGCTGGCCTTAATATTTGATAACAGCATCTTTGGGTTTTGCAGTGTATTAGCCTTGTTATCAACTTTTGGTTTTATGATATTAGTTGCTCCAGGTAGAGTAACCGTCGGCAGCCAAGATGAACGCGTTGCACAATCTGTTTATTTAACTGCGCTTAGTTTTACGTTAACTCTATTAGCTTGGTTAGTATTTTATACCGATTGGTTCGCGCCTTTACTCGAACTAAGGCAGCCTCTACAATCTTTTGAACTTGGTATGCTCACGTTACTGCCACTTGCTTATTTTTCAGGGATCTCCCAACTTAGCTTTTTCTTATTAAAAGAAAAACCTTGGCTACGCTTTAGCGCTGAGCTTATCGGTTTAATTAGTGAAATAGCAGTGGTCACAATTGCGCTGTTATATAAACTTGATACCATGTTTTGGATAGGCGCATTATTTTTGATGTGGAACTTTCTGGACAAGTTTTATCGTCTGATTTATAAACATGTTAGCTATGTTTCAGCGTGTACACTATTCGCGCTGTTTTTTGCCGGCATTAGCGCACTCATAAAATCAAATATCGATGTTATTATGCCTTATTTAGAGTTTTTAGGACTGTGAACCTCACTAAATGCCCTATTTTTCATAAATAGGGCATGCTCTGTATATTAATCCTTTCTATAAAACTTACTTAGAGTCTAACTATCTATTTAACAATCGCTTTAACTGTCTCTTCATTTATTAGCTGATTTATACTGCCTTTAATAACCACAGTTGCTGATATTTTATCTTGAATGGCTTGGCGGTTCGGATCCCAATAAACTTGTAAAAAACCTAGTAACCCAGTTGCAAACCCTGCGCCGTAGCCACCGTATCGGCCAAACGCATCCCATAAACTTAAATCTTCGCCACTAAGTGCGACAACTCGGATATTGCATACTTTTTTACCCGGTGTTTGGCCACGCCAAAGCAGCGAAAATAATGTAAAATATACAGCAGCCCAACCAAAGCCAAGACCTAAATCTTGAATGATTCCTTTGCCCCACTGTAAAATACTATTCACAGGTGCAGCTTTAACAGGTGCGTCTTCAGGTGCAGCCGTCTGCTCATCAGCTTCAACCATTACTTTCAATAATAATCGGGCAACCTGATCGTTATCAGATTCATCTATTTCAGCCAATTGTGGCACTTGAGTAACTAAATTAGCAAGCGCATTGCTTTGACAAGCCTGATCGCAATTTTGACTTGGTGCTGTTTGCATTAAATAAGTATTTATCTGTTGTTTTTCCTCTGCATTTAATGGTGTTTCGCGTTTAATTCTTATCCCTTGAATCGCAGTATCATCCTCAAAAAAATCGATTGCGATTGCAAGCACTGAGAGTGAACTTATAAATAATATACTGGCAGCAGTTATTTTTAATACTCTTCGCCAAACAGTCGACATTGTTGGTAAGTATTTTTGCGCTGTGCCTTTATAAAAAGCCATTGCAGCTACAAATGCGATTACAGCAGCACTGATCTTAGCCGCGAGAAAAATTAGCGCTACATCGATTACCATCGCGAGCGCGCGGCGAGTCGGTGAAGCAAGTGGCAGTCCCAATAATGCTTGATCTATTTTAAATGCATAGGGCGTAATAACTTCCTTAGTTTCAGCAGCTGTTAATGCTAATTGTTCTATTTGTTTCGCTTTCATTTACGCCTTTGTCCTTAAAATTAAATAGGTATCTTTATTTAGATTGTTATTGAGAGCAGCCTATAGCTCAAACCATCAAAGCTAGATTATCTATAAATGGTTTATTTTCTTCATTTATCACACGAATTATTTCTTTGTGTAAACGTTTTTTGTGCTCAGCAAAAATGGCGCGCTTTTTATCAAATGTAGCGGCAAACGCCATTGCGTCCGCTAATAGGCTATCTTGGTCTGTTGAGGCTTTTTCTATAACGTGATCAATTGCAAGTTCTGCTCCAGAGACGCGACGCCCTGTCAGTTTCATTTCGTTAAAGCGATAGTAAGGGATCGCTTTTTTCACAAAAGCAATCATGCCGGGTAAAAATGGGATCGATAAATCCACTTCAGGGAAGCAAAAAAAGCCGCGATCGCCGCGCATAAATCTAAAGTCACACGCGCACGCTAAAATTGCACCGTTACCAAAAGCATGACCATTAATGGCAGCGATCACTGGCATAGGAAAAAGCAGTAAGGTTTTAAATACATCGTCCATATCGTACATAAAACCACGTATTTCATCGGCCTTTTTTGCTTGCATAGCAGGTAACAACCAATCAGTATCAATGCCTAAACTCCAACACTTATCATCATTTGAGGTGATCACTAGCGCTTTGTGGTTTTGGTTTTCAACAACCTCTGCTAACGCTTGTTTTAGTTGATGTGCAAAATGTGGATTTTGGCGGTTTTCGCCGTTTGTTAAGGTTAAAACCGCAACTGTATTGTGGGTGGCTAACGTCATCATTGTCATCAGGAGGCCTTTCATTGTAGAGAGTCACGGTGCGCACTTTGTATTATTTTTTTACAACGTGATAAATAAGTTAAATATATAATGCCATGCTTAGCGCTTAAATAACTAGAATAACTGTTTAAAAAATAAGTATTACTATTAATCTTGTGTTCTTTGTTATGAATAATCTAAAAGGTTGTTATACAAGTAACGATCCATAACAATGGTTACAACATACTTTGGCTATTTGCTAGGGCTATCAAAGGAGAATGTATGAGTAATGTAGCTATTGTTGTCGGTGCAACTGGCTTAGTGGGCAGTCACTTAGTTGAAGAATTAATTATGGCAACTCATATCAGTAAAGTTATCACCCTAACGCGTCGCCCTATTAGTTATAACAGTGACAAAGTCGTTAATTATGTAGTGGACTTTAACCATTTAGCTCAACACGCTGCGCTTTTTAAAGCGGATATATTATTTTCATGTTTAGGCACCACCAAAAAAGCCGCTGGCTCTATAGCCGCTCAGCGTAAGGTTGATTTTTATTATCAGTTAAAAGTCGCTGAACTTGCTGCAAAACACGAAGTACACCATTACTTGCTAGTATCCTCCAGTGGTGCAAATGCCAATAGTGGTAACGCATATTTACAAATGAAAGGTGAACTTGAAAATACTGTCAAAGAACTGCCATTTAAACGCATTAGTATTATTCAGCCATCGTTATTACTTGGCGAGCGTAATAACGAATTTCGTATTGGTGAAAAGCTTGGCAGTATATTGTTACCAATTTTATGTATGCTGCCTGGTTTAAGAAAGTATCGCCCTATCACAGGCAAACAAGTTGCCATCAAAATGTGTAATATCAGTAAACAATCAGGTGATGGTGTTGAATATTTTAGATTAGATGAACTATTTAACAGTTAAACTTCAGTACGTATCTTATACGTTCCTTTTCACCATAAATGACGACCGACAAATTTAAATACGAACTTCAGCGCAAAAAGCTATAAAAAAGCCAGCAAATGCTGGCTCAGTTTTTAATACCTATTAACCTTACTACTTACCAAACTCTGTTGGAGCTGGCGGCACAATCAAGGTTTTTTTCGGGTTTGCCTTAAGCTCTTTTAACAGCTCTTGTACGGCACGCTCAACCGACGGATCTTGCCCAGCTTGAATAAGCTCTGGACGGTCAATCACTTCGATATCTGGGCTTACGCCTTCATTTTCGATGATCCAGTTACCGTCATTATCGAGTATTCTAAAGGTAGCAGCGATCACAGAGCCACCATCCACAAGCCCTGGATTACCAGAGATACCTATTAATCCACCCCAAGTGCGAGTGCCAATTAGTTTACCTAAACCTGCTTGGCGGAAGTAATACGGTAGTGCGTCACCACCTGAACTTGAGTAGCCGTTGATCAGCATGGCTTTTGGTCCATCATGGGCAAACTGTGGTGTTTTAGTTGGCTCAACGCCACGACGCTTCCAGTAGTTAAGCGGTTTACGTGCCAGCCAAGTGATCATATGCTCAGGGATAAAACCACCGCCATTGTAGCGATCATCTATGATCATTGCTTCTTTGCTAGTTTGCGGTAAAAAGTTTTTAAATAACGAACGATTACCTTCGTAATGTGTGTTTGGCAAATGTACATAACCAATACGACCGTCGGATAGTTTATTTACATATTCAGCACGGCTATGCGTCCATTGTAAATAACGTAAGCCGGTTTCACTTGCGATTGGTTTAACTGTTATCTTCCAACTTTTTTTCAGGCTCGGGGATTTACTAAGCAATAACTCAACCGATTTACCTTGGGTGTTTTCAAGTAATTCATAAAAGTTAACCACATCTTTTACTGAACGACCATTTACCTCAACAATATAATCACCAACGCTTGCGTTAACGCCCGGCTCGTTGAGTGGTGAGCGGAAGTTCTCGTGCCAGTTTTCGCCTTTAAAGATATTTTCGATTTTTACAAAACCGGATTTATGCGCGCTAATTTCTACGCCTAATAAACCATGCTGTAAACGTGTTGCAGTTGGCATATCGCCAGAGTTGACATAAATATGCCCGGAGTTAATCTCGCCGGCAATTTCGCTTAGCACATAGTCAAGGTCGGCGCGATGTGCGATTGCATCAGCCATTGGTTGGTAGCGTTTTAAAATAGCATCCCAATCTTGGCCGTGGTGATTTTCATCGTAGAACCAATCACGTAATGTCCGCCAGCCTTCACGATACATTTGCGCCCACTCTGTTTGCGGGTCAATTTTTAGTATCATATTTTGCAAGTCTAACTGGGTGGCTTTTAAATCTTGCTCAGCGGCTGGCTTAATTACACTGTAATTATCACCTGAGCGAGCAATGATATGCTGCGCATTCGCTGATATTTTATAGCTATTAACCCCCTTCGCTACGGTGGCAATTTCGCCATCGACGGCAATAGGTATTAATTTTAGCTCACCCGCAGAGAGTGTTAATACGCCATCTTTTACAGCAGTTAAAGCACTGTAATTTCCGGCCGGAGCATTTAGAGCGACAACGCGGTCCATAAAACCATCACTTTCAATATAAGTGCTTAGCGGTTTAGCTGACTTGTCATCGTCTTTATTCGCTTTCGAGTCAACAATACTTATTTCATCAGTCAGTGGCGTATTCAGCGGTTTGATTTTGTTATTGACAGCAACAGCATAAATTCGCGTGGCATTATTAAACATGTAGTCAAATTCATAACTACTAAAAGTTAAGTTAAAGTCGCGCTCTGAAGTAAAATACAATTGCTGACCATCATGAGAAAACGCCGGATTTCGTTCACTGCTCATATCGTCGGTCAGACGTGTAACTTGTTTGTCTTTTAAATTGTAATGCCATAATGAGGCATAACGATTTTCGTTATTTTTAACAAATACAACATCTTCACTATTAGGTGACCAAATATACGTAGTTAAGCCGTCTTCTTCATACTTGGCGGTATCAATTTTATGCTGCTTGCCGGTTTTTATATCAAGCCACCATAAGGTGTGATTTAGATCTGCAAACAATAGCTTTTTATTGTCCGGAGACCAAACAGGGTCAAAACGCCAAATAGTGCCATTAGTTGTCAGTTGTTTAACCTTGTTGTTATTAGCTCGGTCTTGGATATAAATTTCGTACTCACCACTTTCATCACTCATATACGCAATATAACGGCCATTTGGTGACCACGAAGCGGCAATTTCACGCCCTTTAGGCGTATGGCTTAAATTGCGTGTTGGGCCATTTTTAACGGGTACTGAGAACAGCTCTCCGCGGGCACTAAAAACCACGCGCTTACCATCATGGGATACATCCATCGAATCAATAAAGCCAGCCACATTTTTGCTATAAGGCATGGTATATTCACGATTTCCCTGTACGTTAATAGTCAGCTTTTCTTCACGCTGCGTTGCATCGTCAAAACGGTATAAATAACCACCATTCTCATACACTATGGCATCTGGGCCTGCCGATGGCCAAAGCACATCAAAATCCGTGTGATTGGTCACTTTTACTGGTGCTTTACCGTCTTGATGCTTATATAAGTTTAAAGTGTATGCTCTGTCTGAGACATAATAAATATTATCATGCACCCAAGTAGGCTGCTGATCTGTGGCTTTATCGGTAGTTAACTGCGTAGACTTGTTGTGCTCTAAATCATAGATCCATACATCTTGTGCGCGGCCCCCTCGCGTGCGCTTCCAGGTACGAAACTCGCGATCAATTGGTGTATATACGTATTGCTTACCATCAGGCGATAACATGCCGCCACCCGTTTCAGGTATGGCCAATGGCTGCTCTAATCCACCATCGGCAGGCACCATGTAAGGACGTCCCACACGCTTACCATAAGGTGTACGGTTTGCTCGAAACACTATATGTTTACCATCAGGCGTCCAATCAAGGACACGATAATCATAGCCACCACGAGGCGGCATCACACCAACATCGTTATAGTAAGTCAGCTGTTTTAGATCACTGCCATCGCGATTCATTACATATATTTGGCGGCTACCATTGTACTGTGCTGAAAAAGCGATCCTTTTCCCATCTGGAGAAAACTTAGGGAATGTTTCAAAACCAATGTGATCTGTTAAGCGCGTGCTGTTACCCGTTTTGATATTTGCTATATAAATATCACCGGCATAAACAAAAGTAACCGACTCTTTATGAATATCAGGGAAACGCAATAATCGCGTATCTTGAGTATCATAAGCCGCGGCCATGGGTGAGAATGTAGGCGCAACCGCAATCGCTATTGCGGTTAAAAAAGTACGTAATTTCAACTTAACCATCCTTATGTTGTTATTTTATATCATCATAACAACATAAAAATGGATTGCAGCTTTGTTCGGCAAATAACTGTAACAGAGTGTAAATAACCTGAACAATATTTATAATCAGTGTCTTAGTAATTCTCTTAATCAGAGGTCAGGTTAAATAATACTCATGAGTAATAGTTATAGTCCTCCGACTTTAGGTAGCTGCCTTTTATCAATCACTTTAAAAGTAGTTAAATCAACAAGCATTGAAAACACTTCAGCATTGTCTATAAACAACATAAACAAATTGCCTTGCTCATTAACAGCATGCTCAAGAATGCGGTCGTAGCCTGTGAGAACCTCGCTATAACCACTGCCATCAATTTTACTTAACGCAAAAGTGCTTTTATCTTCGTTGCTTAAAAGGCCGTCGTTATTTGTGTCGTTTTTAATAACATGATAGGCAATACCCGCCGCTTTTGACTGCGAATCAAATTCAGATAAATACAATGGAGAAATATCAGTGATCAACTGATCTGTCGTATCAAAAAGCCAATTTGCATAGTTTGTTTTACCATTGATAAACATCACATTTTTTGACCGTGTTGGCCTATTTTTATAATAAGAGGAACCACTAAAATTTTCTACAACTTGCCCTAACCCACGTTCGGTATCGGCTTCAACCGTTAACTTTTCAGACTCAAGCTCTATATAATAAAAGTCCGTTTCTCCTACTCTTCGCGGGTAGCCCAAACGCCACTTTTCTTCTTCGTTTTTGTCATCTGCTAAATTTAATGCCGGTGGCTCAACGTCGTTATCATTAAATACTGTTGTAACAAGTTGGACTGAAATTAACGCAGTAGCAATTAAAACCCCGACTAATAAAATAATTCCATTTAAGTTCCATACCCATTTAAAAAATTTATCTGAATTCATGCTTTCCCTATTTTTAAAAAAGTGATCAATTTATCTGAACATACGTATTATTGAGCTTATCTATAACACAAAGCTTTGCGATAAAAAATGAAAACAAACCCTACAACTAGTTTGCCCTTACTATCAGGTTCCGGCGATTTAATTCTGCACTGGCAAATAGTTAATGACTCAGTAATGGGCGGTTTATCGACCAGCCAAGCTTATGAGAAGGACAATAGCTTAATTTTTACAGGCAACGTTTCTTTTGAAAATAATGGAGGCTTTGCTTCAATACGCACAACAATAAACACTAATAAAGAAAACGCCAATCTCATATCTTTACGGTTCAAAGGAGATGGTAAAACGTATCAACTTCGCTTAAGAACGAGTCAGTACCTAGATGGGCCAGCATTTACTGCTTCGTTTGCAACATTAAAAGATCAATGGCAAGTCGTTACATTCTCACCAACTGACTTTAGTCTTACTTACCGTGGTAAAACCTTAGAGCAGCAACCAGAGTTAACGTTCAAAGATGTACAACAATTGGGCCTTATGATCGCCAAAAAGCAGCAAGGTAATTTTAAACTTGAATTAGCGCATATTAACTTTGAGCTTAAATAGCGTAAATTAAGCTGCTATATTGGAAATATTAAAATTATTTTTTAAAATCATATTCTTCGTTACCTCGCTTTTTAAGTTCTGTGATAACCATTTCTATCATCTGTTTCTTTATTTCTGCGTGGTTGGACTTTAGCTCATTAAGTTGCTGAACTAATATATCAATTTGCTCTTGCTGTTGAGAATCTCGGTATTTTTTCGCACCAGTATGCTCAGGATCTATTTTTAAATTTTGCGCTTCGGTATTTTTTTCCAGCTGTATAAAGTTGCTATTGTGGCTTTCAAGCTTGAGATTTCGCTGAATTGGATCTTGTTTTAATTTATTAATTTGTTCTTGTAGCACGATGATCTTTTGAGCGAAATCTTCATACACTTTTTGTAAATTGTTATACTGTTCAGCAAAATTCACATCATCTTCGCTATACTCTTGCGCTTTAGCATCTAAAAACTCAGACAAAATATATTCAGGCTGTTCTGTTTGCGCTGCTTGTTCTTCAAGTCGTTTTTCGTATTTACTTTGAAACCCATGAGCTTCAGGAATAGTAATAACAGGTAAGATCTTCATATTTCATCCTTAAAATTATCCTGGTAATAATATCGGCACAAAATAATAAGACTTTAGCTTTCTTCTCCAAAAATATTACCCTTTGTTATTACCCAAATGCTAGGAAGCTACTAATGGTTAAACTCTAAAAGCAAATATTTTAGCATCAAAGACTGCAACATAACTTTGAGCCACTATAGCTATACATACTGATGACGAACGTTTGAAGCAAGTACACGTTGCAGGCATGTTCAAAACTGGCGACGTTAAAGGTCTACTCGAAGTGCTTAATAATAACTTTAATATTAGTTATGAAAGAGTCAGCCCCGATAAAATCATGTTAAAATATGCGTCGCCTCACACTACTATATAATTCGTTACAACAATAACCAGGTATATCACCATGACAACACCTTTATCGTCGGGCAAGATTAATAGCCCGAATCACTCTTTATCAACAAACACCGATTCTCTACTTTACGTTATATTTATATCTGGCGTTGCAGCAATTGGTGGCTTTTTATTTGGCTTTGACTCCGGGGTTATCAACGGAACTGTGTCGGCGCTTGGCAAAACATTTAACTCAAGCAGCGTCGCAACAGGGTTTAATGTTGCGTCGGTTTTACTGGGTTGTGCTCTTGGTGCGCTGATTGCGGGCCCGCTTGCTGATAAATTTGGTCGCCGCTCAATTATGATCATCACTGCAGTAATATTTGCCATTAGCGCGTTTGGTTCAGGCATTGCAGACAGCTCCGCTGAATTTATTTTTTATCGTCTATTTGGTGGTCTCGGTATTGGCGCTGCATCTGTATTGGCACCCGCTTACATTGCTGAAGTCGCACCTGCGGCTTTGCGTGGACGATTAGCAACACTGCAACAATTAGCGATTGTACTTGGCTTATTTGCTGCTTTTTTAAGTAATTACCTGATCGCTTCGGCGGCAAACGGCGCTGAAGGTATTTTTATTCTTGAGCTGGCGGCTTGGCGCTGGATGTTTTGGGCAGAACTTGTACCTGCAGGATTATTTCTGTTGGGAGTATTATTTATACCAGAGTCGCCGCGTTATTTAGTTGCCCAAGGCCAATTAGAAAAAGCCAAAGCTGTATTTAAAAAAATATCCAATGATGATGCCCAATCACAAATAAACGATGTTAAGCAGTCACTTCATGGCGATAAAAAACCAAGTATTCGTGACTTATTTATTGACGGTAAAAAGAAAATACACCCAATCGTATGGGTTGGTATCGCTTTGTCTGTTTTTCAGCAATTTGTAGGCATTAATGTGGTCTTTTATTACGGCTCTGAGCTTTGGCAAGCAGCGGGTTTTGATGAATCACAATCTTTATTCATCAATGTATTAGCGGGTACTACCAATATTTTATCTACTTTTATAGCAATTGCGCTTATCGATAAAGTAGGCAGAAAACCATTATTACTAGTAGGTAGTATTGGTATGTTTATTAGTTTAAGTGCATTAACTTATACCTTTGGTAGCGCAGGCCTCGATGCGGCAGGTAAACTTGCATTAACTGACAGTATGGGCACGTTTGCACTTATCATGGCTAATCTCTTTGTGGTATTTTTTGGCTTAAGCTGGGGACCTGTTGTATGGGTACTATTAGGCGAAATGTTCAATAATCGTATTCGAGGGGCTGCTTTAGCTGTTGCAGCAAGTGCGCAATGGCTTGCCAACTTTACAATTACCATGACCTTCCCGATTATGCTCGGTAGTATTGGTTTAGCTGGTGCCTATGGGTTTTATGCTATTTCGGCCTTTATTAGCGTATTTTTTATTGTTAAATATATAAAAGAAACACGTGGTATCAAGCTAGAAGCCATGTAAAAGTTGTTTAAAATGGCGAATGTATTTATTTCGCCATTTTTTCAACTAAGACTCTACTTTAAGTAATTCAACTTCAAATATAAGTAAAGAGGCTGGAGGAATACTGCCAACACGTTTTTCACCGTAAGCTAATTGATGAGGGATATAAAAGGTGTATTTATCGCCTTCACTCATCAGTTGCAAGCCTTCAGTCCAGCCTTTTATTACCTGATTTAAACCAAAACTGATTGGGCTATTACGCTCAACAGAACTGTCAAATACACTGCCATCTAGCAAAGTACCGTGATAATGCACATTCACCATGCTAGTTGGGCTTGGTCTTGCCTCATTACCACTGCTGCTAACAACTTTATATTGCAGACCAGATACGGTCTCAATAACCCCTTCAACCTTGCTGTTTGCCACTAAAAAGTCGGCTTCGATTTGCGCATTAGCGACCGCTTGTTGCTTTACTTTTTTGCTATTTTGAAAAATCAAAAAGCATAAAATGGCGATGATAATCGCCAAAATAATGTTGATCATGATTATTCTTTCTCGTGTTCTTTTTCGTCGTTATCGCCATTAACGATATCTGCAATTTCACTTAAACGGGCTAAGGCAATGCCGTTAACTGAGTTTTCAGGATATTGCCCGTCGCTCAACTCGCCTGCTGCAATATCCATCAGTAAATTAAGCGCTTGGTCAACCGTTTCAACTGCATAAATATGAAACTTGCCAAGCTCTACTGCATTGAGGATCTCGTCATCAAGCACTAAGTTTACTTGATTTGATTTAGGAATTATTACTCCTTGCGCAGACGTTAAACCACGCATTTTGCAAAGCTTAAAAAACCCTTCAATTTTTTCGTTTACACCGCCAATGGCTTGCACGTCACCGTGCTGGTTAATTGAACCAGTCAGTGCAATTGACTGGCTAATAGGTAAGCTAGTAATTGCAGAAATAAGCGCACACAACTCAGCTAATGACGCACTGTCGCCATCAATGTAGCCATAACTTTGTTCAATGGCGATATTAGCACTGAGCGTTAAACTAAATTGCTGCGCATATTTATTACCTAAATAGCCCGTCAGTAGCATGACACCTTTGGAGTGAATGGCTTTACCCAGCTCAGCTTCGCGCTCAACGTCAATTACCCCATCCGCACCAGCGTAAACCGTGGCGGTGATCCGTGCCGGAGTACCAAAAGAAGTATCGCCAATGTGTAATACTGTTAAACCGTTTACTTTACCTACAGCATGACCGTCGGTGGCAATTAAGGTATGCCCTTCTTTGATATCGCTGAGCATATTTTCGCTAATTTGCCCAGTACGATATTGCTTGCCTTCAATCGCTTCATCAATATGATGGGCATCAATTAAAGTTAAGTTATCTTGCTTGGTATAAAAGCTGGCTTCTGCCACTAGCTCTAACACATCAGCAAAACGAGCTGAAAGCTTATTGTGATGTTCTGCTTGGCGGTAGCTAAATTTCAGTAATCGTGCCATCGCTGACTCAGTTAGACTACACTTTAGCGTCTGCTCACAGTACTCAATCACTTTAGTGATAAATTGATACTGTAATTTATCACTGCTTGGCAGGTAATAATCAAAATCGGCTAACACTCTAAACAGCTCAGCAAACTCTTCGTCATATTCACCGATGGTGTAATACAACTCACGCGAGCCGAGTAAAATAATTTTTACATCAAGCGGGATCAACTGTGGACGCAAGGTAAAGCTACTGCCAACAGCACTATCTTGATACGGTAAATCATTTTTGATTTGATGAGTTTTTAATGACAGCTTTAAACCATCCCACACTTGTGGATTAGCCATCACTTTTTCAGCGTCCATAATCAAATAACCACCGTTAGCGCGATGCAGTGCCCCCGGCTGAATCGATCGATAACTGGTGATCAATGAGCCTTGTGAAGTAGCATATTCAATTTTGCCAAAAATATTACCAAAGGTAGGATTTGGCTCATACACCACAGGGGCAGCATCACCTTCTTTAAATTCAACTAAAATATTAGGTGCAAAAAAGTCGGTAAGCATCCCTTTACGGTCAAAATCTTCTTTGTTTTCGTCGCTAACATCTTCATCATCGAGCCACTCAAGTACCGCATCAATAATTTCCACGCGGATGTCTTTTAGATAGCGTAATACTCCAATGTGCGCAGCATATTTATGTTCAAGATCTTTTAGTAATGGCTTAGTAGCCAGCTCTGCGGTGGATTTTTTTAAATTACGGAGTTTTTCAGATGATTCACGTTTCCAACGAGGCAACTCAATCAGTGCCTCAATGAGTGCATCTTCGAGTTTTTCAATTACTTCATAAAATTGTTCACGCAATTCATCATCAAGCTCAGCAAATTCAGCATCGCTTAGTTGTTTGCCATCAATCAGCGGGGCAAATCCAACCACACTTTTTTCTTCAATTAAGGCAACACTTTGCTCAAGCGCGGCAATTTCCACAGCAGTAATTGCGCTATCGTAAGCGTCGTTAAATTCACGGTCGATTTTTTTCTTTTTACGCTGGTACGCTGGGTTATCAAACGCTGCAGGAAAGGTGTCGAGTACTTCATCAATAAATGAGTCAATATCATCAGCTAACTGTTTACTTTGACCTGCTTGTAAAAACATTGCGATAGGCTCGCGGTGGTCGTCATAATTATTAACGTATAACCACTCATTTGGTGTTGGCCGGCCTTTGCTGTGTGCTTGAAGTTTATCTTTGACTAAGGTAAACCGACCATGCGCGGCCTCCCCCATTACATACACATTGTAACCAGGTAATTCCATCCCTAACGAGAAATCAAGCGCACTTTGCGCCCGCTGTTGACCGATGAAAGTCAAGGTTTCAGGATATGGATTGTTCATGCACGTTTGTACATGATTAAGTGAAATTGTCGGCGCAAGGGCCGACACAGATAAAGGCAGCAGTTTCTTCGTCATTCTAACTTCTTTTTATACCAACATATTCGTTGATTTTGTAAGGTGGCATCAGTGCACTAAAAGGCACTGTTCACTAACTATTTAAGGTTGTAGTGCCTTGCGGCTAAAGTAGATACCATCACATTGCGAACACGCTGTAATTTGCGTAGCGTGGTAAATATCATAACTATATTGGCAATTCTTACATACTAATGTGCCCATGGCTATCCATTCGCCTTGGTGATATACCCCATTGTGCTTAAAATCTTGATTTAATGCTTGCCACTCAAGTTGAGTTTTGTCTTCGATATGTGAAAGTTCAAACCACAAAGACTCTTTAAGCTCTTGCCATGCAAGGGAACCATAGTGTTGATCGTGCTCTTGGATGTGTTCAATATCGCGCTTTAAATATTCACTGTATAAAGTTAATTTTTCTTGTCCTAAATCTTTTAGCGCTTGTTCAGATTCAATAAACTTATCCATCGCATCTTTTAGCTCATGATCTTTTACGTCTTTCAACCATGTGCTCAAATCTGTTAACCACGTCTTATAATCAGCCATTGTTTACTCCTTCAGAACTGTGTTTAGCGAACCTATACCTTACACAAGTATAGGTTAACCTGCCCTGAAAACTAATTTCATATAAAATCCACTGATTTGACGCTGTGATTAGTGCTTTTTTTGGGGTATCCTAACGGCAATTTTTTATTAGTTTGCAAGAAGTCTGGAACCGTAGATGCAAGAGCAATATAACCCGCAAGACATAGAGTCAAAAGTCCAAGCCTACTGGGAAGAAAACCAAGTATTTAAAGCCACTGAAGACGAGAGCAAAGAAAAGTATTATTGCCTTTCTATGTTCCCTTACCCAAGCGGCCGACTCCACATGGGTCATGTGCGTAACTACACGATTGGTGATGTTGTTTCTCGTTTCCAACGCTTGCAAGGCAAAAACGTAATGCAACCTATGGGTTGGGACGCGTTTGGTCTACCGGCTGAAAATGCGGCAATTAAAAATAAAACTGCGCCAGCAAAATGGACCTACGAGAACATCGATTACATGCGTACCCAACTTAAGCAATTAGGTTTTGGTTATGACTGGGATCGTGAGATCGCAACTTGCCATCCAGAATATTACAAATGGGAACAGTGGTTCTTCACTAAGCTTTACGAAAAAGGCCTAGTGTACAAAAAAATGTCAACGGTAAACTGGGATCCAGTAGACCAAACAGTACTTGCTAACGAGCAAGTTATTGATGGTCGCGGTTGGCGTTCAGGTGCTGTAGTTGAACAAAAAGAAATTCCACAGTGGTTTATTAAAATCACTGACTACGCGCAAGAGCTACTTGACGACTTAGACAAGTTAGAAGATTGGCCAGAGCAAGTTAAAACCATGCAGCGCAACTGGATTGGTCGCTCTGAAGGGTTAGATATTGAGTTTAAACGCACCGATAACAACGAAACATTCAGCGTTTATACCACTCGCCCTGATACCTTTATGGGTGTGACTTATGTTGCTGTTGCAGGCGGACACCCTATCGCACAAGAAGCAGCTAAAAATAGCGACGCTGTGGCACGCTTTGTTGATGAATGCAAAAACACCAAAGTAGCTGAAGCTGATATGGCGACGATGGAGAAAAAAGGCATCGCAACGGGCTTTTTTGCTACTCACCCACTTACCGGTGAGCAAGTACCAATTTGGGTTGCCAACTTTGTATTAATGCATTATGGCTCAGGTGCTGTAATGGCCGTACCCGCGCACGACCAACGGGACTTTGAATTTGCTACCGCTTACGGTTTAGACATCAAACAAGTCATTGCACCTGTCGCAGGTTCAGATCTTGAAGTAAACCTAAATGAAGCGGCATTCACTGAAAAAGGTGTGCTGGTAAATTCAGCTGAATTTGATGGCCTTGATTTTGATGGCGCATTTAAGGCTATTGCCGACAAACTTGAAGCACTGGGTGTTGGTGAGCGTAAAGTAAACTTCCGTTTACGTGATTGGGGTGTTAGCCGTCAGCGTTATTGGGGTTCACCAATCCCAATGTTAAGCGATGAAAACGGTAACGAACTTGCTGCGACTGAAGATATGCTGCCGGTGCGCTTACCAGAAGACGTGGTAATGAACGGTGTAACATCGCCAATCAAAGCAGATCCACAATGGGCTAAAACCACAGTTAATGGCGCACCTGCGTTTCATGAAACTGACACTTTTGATACGTTTATGGAATCATCTTGGTACTACGCACGTTACTGTAGTCCACGCCATGACAAAGGTATGCTAGATCCAGCTGCGGCAAACTACTGGTTACCAGTAAACCAATACATTGGTGGTATTGAGCACGCTATTTTACATTTATTGTATTCGCGCTTTTTCCATAAATTATTACGTGATTTTGGCTTAGTTAATTCAGATGAGCCATTTGACCGCTTATTATGCCAAGGCATGGTACTTGCCGAAACATTTTATCGTAAAGATGAAAAAGGTGGCGACATTTGGATTTCCCCTAGTGATGTAAATACTGAAACCGACGACAAAGGCCGCGTGACTAAAGCATGGCATAAAGTTGACGGCGAGCCAGTATTCTCATCAGGCATGAGCAAAATGTCTAAATCAAAAAATAACGGTATCGACCCGCAACAAGTTATCGCTCAATACGGCGCTGATACGGTACGTTTATTTATGATGTTTACCGCACCACCAGAGCAAACGCTTGAATGGTCTGATTCAGGTGTTGAAGGGGCACATCGTTTCATTAAACGTGTATGGAAATATGCGGTTGATGTAAACACTGTTGGTTTCCAAGCATTAGACAAATCAGCATTAAACAACGAGCAAAAAGTGCTTCGTCGTGAGCTGCACAAAGCAATTGCAAAAGTGACTGATGATGTTGAACGTCGTCAAACATTCAACACTGCCATTGCGGCAATCATGGAAATCTCAAACAAATTGTTAAAAGCACCTTTAGCTGACAAACAAGATGTAGCGATTGCCAACGAAGCGCTTGAAGCGCTGCTAATTATGCTTGCACCAATTACGCCGCATTTGTCACATCAATTGTGGCAAGAATTGGGTAAAGAAGGCGATATTTTAGATGCGTCTTGGCCCGTAGTTGATGAGTCTGCCCTTGTTGAAGATGAAAAACTGATCATCGTGCAAGTTAACGGTAAACTACGCGCAAAATTAACGGTGCCAGCTGATGCTACTAAAGAGCAAGTAGAAGCACTAGCATTTGCTGAACCTAACGTATCTAAGTTCACTGATGGCGTAACAATCCGTAAGGTTATTTACGTACCAGGTAAACTACTTAACGTGGTTGCTAACTAATTATGGCTGCTATTCATGCCATTAAAAACGGACTAGCCTTAGCGCTAGTCTGTTTTTTGTTATCTAGCTGCGGCTTTCACCTTAAAAAAGCCTCAAGTCTGCCTGATGACTTGGCCACCTTAACTTTAAACGGTGATGATGAAAAATCAGCGTTATTTGCGATGCTTGGCAAAGAACTCACATTGAGCAAAGTTGAGTTACTCGACACGCCTAAGAAAAACGTCGCTCAGCTGTATTTATATAAAGATCGTCTTGAACGTCAAACCTTATCATTATTTAAAAATGGTCAGGTTGCCGAGTACGAGTTAGCTTATAGTGTTCGCTACTTACTCAAGCGCCCTGGCAAAGAAGCAATTGAACAACGTTTTGAGCTTTATCGTAATTATCAAGACGACCCTGATAACGCTTTAGCAAAAGCAAAAGAGTTAGAGTTGCTATTGAATGAAATTCGCATGCAAGCTAGTCGTCGTATTGTTAGAGAGCTGTCGCAACTATAATGCGCTGTTATGCGAATCAATTACCCAATGAATTAAAAAAAGGCTTACAGCCTTTTTATTTAGTATTTGGTGAAGAACCCTTTCAAGTAGCACAATGCGCTCAACAAATTCGTCAGATTGCGAAACAGCAAGGTTTTGATGAGGTTGTTAAATTTACCTTAATGCCCGGTTTTGATTGGCAAGAGCTAATAGCGCAATATCAAAGTATGTCGTTATTTAGTGCTCGTACTTTAATCGAGCTAGACCTTAATTTTCAAAAGCCAGGTATTGTTGGTAGCCAAACGTTTAAACAGCTCGTAGCACTAAACAACCCCGACACCGTACTTATTGTAAAAGGGGCCAAAGCCAGTCAAGATATTCAGCGCAGTGCTTGGTTTAAGTCGTTAGATAAACTGGGCGTATTTGTACCCTGCTACCCCCTGACCGGCAATCATTTAAGCCGTTGGCTTGATGAGCAGTGCCAGCGCTTAAAAATCAATATGCAAGCAGATGCCAAACGCACCCTAATTGATGCTACTGAAGGTAATTTGTTAGCGTGTTTTCAAGAGCTCGAAAAGCTGTCGTTATTGCATGGCACTGCTATGATCGATCAACAGCAGGTTTTACAAGGCCTACTTAATCAAGCCAAGTTTGATATTTTTGATTTAAGTGATGCACTGCTACAAGGTAATAGTCACCAAGCAATTAAAGTATTAAATAAACTCGCTGGCGATAACACTGAAGCTGTGAGTATCTTATGGACCATTACTAAAGAAGCAAATACCTTACTAAGCCTACAATTAGGCTTACAACAAGGTGAACAACTGGCAACGCTATTTAAACAAAAAGCCATCTGGAAAAATCAGCAAGGGCCGATTCAACAAGCACTTAATCGTTTGTCGATACATACTTTAGAGCAAATCACCCAGTTGCTCGCACAATTTGATGCCAGTTATAAGCAAGGTAATTTAGTCAAACCGTATCAAGCATTAGCACATATTTGTTTAGTATTTTGCCAACCATTGACGTTTCCTTTGCCTGCGCATCCGCTCAACTAATTATTAGGCGTTTATGATGATTGCACTGTTTGGTGGGACTTTTGACCCCGTTCATTTAGGCCATATCAATATGGCTAAGCATTGTGTCGAGCATTTCAATTTAACAACTTTATACTTTATGCCATGTGCGATCCCAGCTCATAAAGCAGCTCCGGGAATAAGCACGCAACACCGCGTTGCCATGCTTAATGCCGCAATTTCACCTTATCCTTACTTTCAGCTCGATTTACGCGAGCTAAACCGCAGCGGCCCTTCTTATTCACTATTAAGTTTGCAAGAGCTGCGTATGCAATATCCCCAGCAGTCTATCTTGTTCTTAATTGGTATGGATTCATTTAATAATCTAGATAAGTGGTATCAGTGGCAAACAATTACTCAGTTGTGCCATATTGTGGTATTTCAACGCCCAGGGCTTAAGTGCAATGCCCATGGTGAATTAAAAGCCTATCAACAAGCGGCCGAATGTAGTGATAGCGCAGAGCTTGCAGCACACTCTGGCGGCAAATTATACTTTTTAACTGGCGAAGAACTGGCCATTGCCTCAAGCGATATACGTAATGCGATAAAAAAGGGGTTAAATTACAATGAACTTCTTCCCAGTGCCGTGGGTCAGTATATTCAATCACAGCAACTTTATCTAAGTGGTGAATAAATACTGGTTGCGTGATAAAATAACAGCTATTCACTTTTAAATGAGATAACACCTTGGATACGAAACAACTACTTGCCTTTGCAATAGACAAAATCGACGATATGAAAGCACGTGATGTGGTTAATATTGATGTAACTGCAAGCTCAGACATTACCGACTTTATGGTTGTATGTTCTGGCACGTCAAAGCGTCATGTATTGTCAATTGCAGACCATTTAGCAAAAGAAGCTCGTCACGCAGGTCAAGAACCACTAGGTTATGAAGGCCAATCAGATGGTGAATGGGCGCTGGTTGATTTAGGCGATGTAATCGTACACGTAATGCAAGATCAAGCACGTAGCTATTACGACCTCGAAAAACTATGGAGCTAATACCAAGCTAAACGCTCACTAATTTTTAACCGAGTTTGGATGTAACACGTGAAAATACAGATGATTGCCGTTGGCACCAAAATGCCAGCGTGGGTAGAAACGGGTTTTGCAGAATATCAGCGCCGCTTTCCAAAAGATATGGCGCTGGAGTTAATTGAAATTCCCGCAGGCAAACGTGGTAAAAATGCAGATATCAAACGAATCTTGCATATTGAAGGTGAAAAAACCTTAGCCGCAATCCCTAAAGGCAATCGTATTGTGACGCTTGAGGTAACAGGCAAAGCGCTTGATACTCACCAATTAGCAAAAGACATGGAAAAGTGGCAACTGGATGGCCGCGATGTCAGTTTGCTAATTGGCGGCCCTGAAGGCTTAGCGCCGGAGTGCATTGCAGCTTCAGAGCAAAAATGGTCACTATCAAATTTGACCCTGCCCCATCCATTGGTGCGTATTATTGTTGCTGAAAGCCTTTATAGAGGCTGGAGCTTAAACAATAACCACCCGTATCATCGCGAGTAACATTTACTCATGCGCAAACACAGACCCACAATTAGAGACCACTCAGCAGAAGCTAACCTATTTGCTCGTCGCGCCTTTGTGGGGTTTGTATTTGTTACTATTTTAGTCGCGGTTTTACTTTCCAATTTATATACCATTCAAGTTGATGATCACCAAGATTATCAAACACGTTCTAACGACAATCGCATTAAAGTTATTCCTATTGCTCCTAACCGAGGCCTTATTTATGACCGCAATGGTGTGTTGCTCGCTGAAAATAAACCGGTTTATAATTTAGAAGTTATTCCTGAAGAAGTTGACGATCTTGATGCATCACTGTCAGCACTGACACAATTTATTGATATTTCAGAGCAACAAAAAAACGATTTTCTTGATGATATAAAACATAACCGTCGCTTTAAGAGTCAAGTATTAAAAGCACGTTTAAACGAACAAGAAGTAGCCCGTTTTTCGGTCAATCAGCATAAATTCCCAGGGTTTAGTATCGAAGCACGTTTGGCACGCTACTACCCGTTTGCAGACACCCTAACTCATGCGTTAGGGTATGTTGCTAAACTCAATAAAAAAGAACTGGCTCAGCTCGAAGCACAAGAGCAAGGTACTAATTACCGTGCAACCCATGATATTGGTAAACTCGGTATTGAGAAATATTATGAACAACTGCTGCATGGCCAAGTAGGTTCGCAGCGGGTTGAAGTCAATAATCGTGGTCGCGTCATTCGCACCTTAAGTATGACTCCTCCGCAGCCGGGTAATGATCTTGTTCTTACTCTTGATGTTGGCTTGCAGCAAATTGCCCAACATGCACTTAAAGATATGCGTGGCGCTGTGATCGTCATGGACGCCAAAGACGGAGGCGTGTTGGCGCTTTATTCCAATCCCAGTTATGATCCGAACTTATTTGTTCACGGCATTAGCAGTAAAAACTACAAAGCCTTATTAAATCCTGACCGACCTCTAATCAATCGAACCACACAAGGGCGTTATGCGCCAGCATCGACGGTAAAACCTCACATGGCTGTTCTGGCCCTTGAAGAAGGTCTCGTTACCGAGCAAACGTCAATGTGGGATCCTGGTTTCTTCCAAATTCCGAATGTTGATCATAAGTGGCGAGATTGGAAACGTTGGGGCCATGGCCATGTTGATGTTTACAAAGCCATTGAAGAGTCGTGTGATACCTATTTTTATGATGTTTCTTATCGATTAGGGATCACTAAAATCAGTGATTTTATGGCACAGTTTGGCTACGGTGATTTAACCGGTATTGATATTCATGAAGAAACCACGGCTATTTTGCCATCAAAAGAATGGAAAGAAGGCCGTTTTAAAGAATCATGGTGGCGCGGCGATACTATCTCTGTTGGCATTGGCCAAGGTTATTGGACCGCAACTCCCCTACAAATCGCAAACGCGATGAATATATTAGTAAATCGTGGCGTTAACCACCCTCCACACTTAGTACAAGTTGTGAAAAAAGACAATGACGTCACACAGATCAATAATGAAGAAAAGCCACCCGTTATTTTAAAAGATCCTCGCCATTGGCAGGTCGCATTAGATGCTATGCATAACACAGTTCAAAAAACCTCAGGTACTGCACACAGAGCATTTAAAGGAACAAACTACGATTCAGCAGGTAAAACAGGCACCGCACAAATAGTCAGTATTGCTCAAGGTGAGCGATACGATGCAAAATCCCTCAAAGAGCGTCAACGTGATAACACTATCTATGTAGGCTTTGCACCTTATGAGGATCCCAGAATCGTTGTTTCTGTTGTTCTAGAAAACAATCATGGCGGTGTGCAAATTGCTCGCCAACTAATGGATTACTACTTTGCCGCAAATCCCGTTAATCTTGCTAGGAATAACACACCATGACCAGTTTGCATGATGGCCGTTCAATCTGGATGCGTATGCATCTTGACTTGCCGCTACTGCTGGCATTGCTATTAATGATGGCAGGCAGTGTAACCGTTGTTTATAGCGCCAGTGGTCAAGACCCTGCAATGATGATCCGTCATATTACCAGGATGGGCGGCGCTGTTTTAGGTATGATTATTTTAGCGCAATTTTCACCCGCGACCTTAAAGCGTTTAGTTATTCCTTTATATTGTGTTGGGTTACTGATGCTGGTTGGGGTGCTGTTATTTGGCGTCAGCTCCAAAGGCGCTCAGCGCTGGTTAGATTTAGGCATTACCCGCTTTCAACCTGCTGAATTAATGAAAATAGCCGTGCCTATGATGGTGGCTTGGTATATTGGCCGTAATCATTTGCCGCCAAGAGCACTGCACTTAGTTGTTGGTTTTACCATTGTTATGGTTCCCACACTCCTGATCAAAGAACAGCCCGACTTAGGTACCTCCATCTTAATTGCCAGTTCAGGGATCTTTGTATTGTTTTTGTCTGGTTTAAGCTGGCGATTAATCGGCTTTTTAAGCGCTTTGGTTGCTTTAGCTGCATGGCCTTTTTGGCATTACGGTATGCATGACTATCAAAAACAGCGGGTACTAACTTTGTTCAATCCAGAAAGCGATCCTCTTGGCTCTGGTTATCATATTATCCAATCAAAAATAGCTATCGGCTCTGGTGGTATTGAAGGTAAAGGTTGGCTGCAAGGCACGCAATCACAATTAGAGTTTTTACCTGAACGCCATACTGATTTTATCTTTTCAGTACTTAGTGAGGAATTTGGCCTTTTTGGTGTATGTGTTTTATTGTCCATGTATTTATTTATTATTGGTCGCGGTTTGTATATCGCAGTTAATGCTCAAGATGCATTTGGTAAATTACTGGCAGGGGCACTCACGCTGACTTTTTTTGTTTATGTATTTGTAAATATTGGCATGGTATCAGGGTTACTACCTGTGGTGGGTGTACCATTGCCATTGATAAGTTATGGCGGTACGTCGATGGTCACTTTAATGGCCGGGTTTGGCATTATTATGTCTATCGCAACTGATAAAAGGATGCTGTTAAAATAATGCGCTACTGTTTAAAATTATTCAGCTGTTTGTGGTTAGTGGTTTTTTTAAGTGCCTGTAGCTCTTCAGGTATAAATCACAGTGACCGGTATAGTATGCGCCATGATTCTGCACCACTGAGAGTACCCACTGAATTAGAAATGCAAGATGCCATAGTCACAGAGGTTAGCAAAAGTGCCAGTGCTGGGCGCGCTTACACAGTTAACGGCAAAAACTATACTCCGATGCTAGATGAAACTGGTTATAGCGAAGAAGGTATCGCTTCATGGTATGGCCGTAAATTTCATGGTTATCACACCTCAAATGGCGAAGTCTACGATATGTTTGCGATGACTGCAGCTCATAAAACGTTACCCTTGCCTAGCTTTGTAAAAGTAACCAACACCAGTAATGGCAAATCTGTGATTGTCCGTGTAAATGATCGTGGCCCATTTCATGATGATCGCTTAATCGATTTATCCTATGCAGCAGCGTATAAACTTGGTTACTATCATCATGGTACAGCCAAGGTTAAGCTTGAAGCTATTACAATGGCCGATTCGACTGCGCGTTTGAGTTATATTCAAGTCGCTGCAGGCAGTACCTTAAAAAATATTGAAGCATTAGCGTACACTTTACGCCAGCAATATCAATTACCCACTAATATTGTGGAAAAAGATGCTATTTATAGGCTGCGTTTAGGGCCAATTAAAAATGCTGAGCAAGCTCAGCAAGTACTTGAAAAACTAAAACAGGATCAATTTCAAAACGCGTTCTTGCTTTATAGTGAATAACACCTTTAGAATGAGGTAAACGCGAATCTTTAACTTTAACCATTAATGAGTATGATGAAATCTATTAAATCCAAAATTATTAGCGGTGTATGTGGCGTAGTTTGCTCTGCTGCCGTTTTTTCTGCGACCGCCCAAATCATCCCTGCACCGCCTCAAGTTAATGCAAAAGGTTATTTTCTTGTTGATTTCACCACTGGTAAAGTTATTGCCGAGGGTGAAGCTGATACTCGCCTAGCACCTGCCAGTTTAACTAAAATGATGACCAGCTACGTCATTGGTACCGAAATCAAAGCAGGCAATATAGCGCCAACAGATATGGTTACGGTAAGCGAAAAAGCGTGGGCTAAAAACTTTCCTGAATCTTCGAAAATGTTCATCGAAGTGGGTAAGCAAATTAGTGTTAACGATTTAAACCACGGTATTATTATCCAGTCAGGTAATGATGCTTGCGTAGCAATGGCAGAACATATTGCCGGTAGCGAAAGCGCATTTGCAGACTTAATGAATGCCCATGCTGAGAAATTAGGTATGAGTAACAGCCACTTCATTAACAGCCATGGTTTAGATACCAACGAACACTTCACAACCCCTCGAGATATGGCCACCTTAGGTGCAGCACTTATTCGTGATGTGCCTGACGAGTATGCGGTTTACTCACAAAAATCATTTACTTTTAACGGCATTAAGCAATACAACCGTAACTCACTGTTATGGGATGAAAGCTTAAACGTTGATGGTATAAAAACCGGTCATACATCGGAAGCAGGTTACAGCTTAGTAAGTTCAGCGACTAAAGATGATATGCGTTTAATCGCCGTGGTTATGGGTACTTCGAGTGAACGTGCACGTAAAGTAGAAAGTAAAAAATTACTTAACTATGGTTTTCGTTTTTTTGAAACAATCACACCTTACAAAGCCGGCGACAGTTTTGCCGAACAACGTATTTGGATGGGTAACAAAGAAAATGTATCGTTAGGCATTTTAGTTGATACGCCGATCACTATTCCACGCGGCCAACGTAAAAATTTAAAAGCCGACTTTAAACTTGATAAAGTTTTAGAGGCACCATTAGCGAAAGGCTCTACCGTAGGTACTTTATCTTTACAACTTGAAGGCGAAGTAATTGCTCAGTATCCTCTGGTAACGCTTGAAGAAGTTGAAGAAGGTAGCTTCTTTAGTAAAATTTATGATTACCTACGTTTACAAATAATGTAAAACGCTACCAAATAATATAAGCGCCTTGCAAAGCAAGGCGTTTTTTTTTGCTTTAAAGATGGTAGAATGCGCCCCATATCTAACCCGCAAATAACCAGAATACCAATTGTCTTATGTAAGCGATTAATTCAATTGTTATAAAGGTCGAGAACAGGTTATCTAATCGGTTTATTGTTTGGTAATAAATACTAAACACACATATAAGTATGAGGAGTCAACGTCGTGGCTACACCGGTAAAAAATACTAAATTTGATGAATATTTAGAATACCCTTGCCCTTTTACATTTAGAGTAATGGGGTTGGCAAACGTCAACTTAACTGACCAAATTCTAACTAAGTTACAACCTATTGCCCCTGGCGACTACGCTCCAAAAGTTAAACCTAGCAGCAAAGGTAATTATGAGTCAGTTAGCTTAGTCGTTACCGTGACCAGCGGCACTCATATTGAAGAAATTTATAACGTGATCAGTGCGATTGATGACGTACGACACATGCTTTAAACGCTAAGCGGAGTAAGCTGTGAGCGAAAATACCTTAATCGTCCGTCAACTTGGTAAACAGCGTTACATGCCAATTTGGCAACAAATGCAAAACTATACTGATGTTCGAACTGAGCATGATGCGGATGAAATATGGCTCGTTGAACATGAGCCAGTATTTACGCAAGGCCAAGCAGGTAAAGATGAACACCTACTTGCACCTGGAGATATAGAAGTGATCAAGGTTGACCGAGGTGGTCAAGTAACCTATCACGGACCGGGCCAGCAAATGATGTACGTATTATTTAACTTACGTCGCTTGAAAATTGGCGTACGAGAATTGGTCACATGGCTTGAAGAGTGCATTATCGATACACTCAATGATTACGGTATTAAAGCCTACGCAAAAGCAGATGCCCCGGGGGTTTATGTTAACGATAGCAAAATAGCATCATTAGGACTTCGTGTTCGCCGTGGCTGCTCTTTTCATGGTCTAGCATTGAATGTAAACATGGACATGAGCCCGTTTTTACGTATCAACCCATGTGGTTACGCCGGTATGAACATGGTGCAAACAACCGACTTGAACGGCCCAGAAAACCTTGCGCAAGCAGGTGCTGGGCTCGTAAAACATATGATTAAAAAACTTAATGCGACACAGGTTAAGTATACTGAAGGGTTTGAAAACGAATGAATAAACCAGTCAAGATGGAACCAGGGGTAAAACTACGCGACGCTGAAAAAATGGCGTTGATCCCAGTAAAAGTATTACCCACTGAAAAAAACGAAATGTTACGCAAGCCAGAGTGGCTAAAAATTCGCTTACCTAAATCAACTGAGCGGATCGACGGCATTAAACAAGCCATGCGTAAGCACGGACTGCATTCAGTGTGTGAAGAAGCCTCTTGCCCTAACTTATCAGAATGCTTTAATCACGGTACAGCAACTTTTATGATTTTAGGCGCAATTTGTACTCGTCGTTGCCCATTTTGTGATGTTGCCCATGGCCGTCCGTTAACACCAGACGCCGCAGAGCCAGAGAAGTTGGCTCTTACTATTCGCGATATGAAGTTAAGCTATGTGGTGATCACCTCTGTGGATCGTGATGATTTACGTGATGGCGGCGCACAACATTTTGCTGATTGTATTCGTGAAATTCGTAAGTATAACCCAAAAATCACCATCGAAATTTTAGTGCCTGATTTTCGTGGTCGCATGGACCGAGCGCTTGAAATCTTAATAGAAACGCCACCAGATGTATTCAATCATAACCTTGAAACTGCACCGCGTTTATATAAACTTGCGCGCCCAGGTGCTGACTACAAATGGTCATTAGAATTACTGCGTCGCTTTAAAGAAGCACACCCTGAAGTGAAAACTAAATCAGGTCTAATGGTTGGTCTTGGCGAAGAAATTAGCGAAATCGAAGAAGTACTGCGTGATTTACGCGCGCATAATGTCGATATGCTAACGGTTGGCCAATACCTACAGCCATCAAAGCATCACTTACCTGTAAAACGCTACGTGCCACCAGCAGAGTTTGACGCGCTTAAAGAGTACGCTGATGAAATTGGCTTTACTCATGCCGCATCAGGCCCATTTGTTCGTTCAAGCTACCATGCTGATCAACAAGCTGCGGGTAAAGAAGTGAAGTAATCATTTTTACAGAATTGAAAAAGCCGTTAGTAATGGATTAAATCACTAACGGCTTTTTTGTTATATTAATGGTCTTACCTTTCATGCTAAACCCTTAAAGTTAATTTTAAGAGCATTTCTTCTTAGTTGTTGTAAAAATTTTTAGCATATATTTTTCAACGTTTATTTTCGTTTCGAAGCATTGCTTCTCAATTGTGCTGAAACATTATCGTTCAACTTAAGCCAATTTGTTTCATAATCCCACGTTGCTTTAAACTCTTCGCTACTCCTTGAGCTTTCTAACATTTCTCTAAAATCAAAGACGTCCGCAAAATTACTTTCATTTACGTCATAATTACCCCAGCCTCTAGGCTCCATCTTAATATACTTTAAATAATTAGACTTAAAATCATTAACGGCAGTGACTAGCTCTTCATTACTATTTAGTTTTTCTGCAATGATTGCCTTTTCATCATCATTAAGAGAACCCGTTACTGTAAGCTCACCTGACTCATTGATAGAAATACCCCAACTTTTATTTGCTAAAGAAGGCTGTTCACTCCTTAATTCAGCCATAACGCGATCATAGGGTGAAAGCATCTTCTCAACTGCTTTAGGGACATCACCACCAGGCATATACAAATGAACTGTAGCGACTCCAATATCATACATAACCTCTTCAATAGGTCTTAATATATTGGCATCTTTATTTACAGGCTTATAGTATGTTGCATCAGGCTCTTTAAACTGCCCTTTATGATAGATGTCCTTCGCTAGGCGCTCCATTTCACTTTTTAATTGCTCTTTACTATTCACTGGCGTGTTGATTTCGACCACCGAACTGTTTGAAGTAGGTTGCAATAGTGGATATGTATCTTGCGAGTTAACTTGCATATTACGTCCTTGTTTTTTTTATAGCTAAGTTGTTATCGGCTAACTATTCTTATGCTTTAACTATTCCCCCCCAAAAAAGGAACCTACTTTATTCTTTGGCTATCAGCCAAAAACTATTTTTGCGGTTTGTAATTAATCATTAGGTCAAACGGCTTTTCCTTGAGACAATCACCCCTGTTATTTTTAAAACATGGTTCTTTATGAAACTATTAGTTAGAAACTTATCACGCACTATCACTGAACATGAAATCCGCGTACTTTTTACTGAACACGGTAAAGTAGCCGATTGTAATTTAGTACTAGATAAAGAAACCGGCCAATCGAAAGGCTTTGCCTTTGTAGAAATGCCAAACGATGCAGAAGCTGCTGTAGCAATAAAAGCATTGAATCAAAGTACTGTTGATAAAAGCAAGATCCGCGTAAAGAAAGCTGACGCTTAAACGTGTTATTTTGTTGCAAAAGGCCAGCACTCTTCGCTGGCTTTTAGCTTTTTTTCACACAACTTCTGCGCCAGTCCCTTTCACCCAACGAAATTTAATTCAGCCCCTAAATCATAGTACCCAAAATCAACTAATTGTATTTTATAAAAATATCTGCGCTTCATGGCAAAAAACTAGACAGCAAAACCGACACCCCATATAGTCACAGTATGTATCCTTAAAAACCTGCAATTATGACTCCTCTTTTTAAATCGCTCAGTGTAACTTTATTATTGGGCTTAACTGGCTGTTCAGAGCCTGCTCAAGAACAAACGACGCTTGACAATACAACCAGTGTAAATTTAAGCAATATTAAACAACATATTAAAACCCTTGCCTCAGACGAATTTGAAGGACGCGGTCCATTAACGCGCGGTGAAGTAAAAACTGTGGGTTACTTAAGTGACCAATACCAAGCGCTTGGATTAACTGGTGCATATAATAATAAGTTTTTACAGCCGGTAAAAATGGCGATGGTAACCGCTGATCAAAACATGCAATTAAAAATTGGCGACTTGAGCTTTACCGCTGGTAAAGATTTTACGGCGCGAACGAAACAATTACAGCCACTTATTGATGTTCGTAATTCAGAGGTAGTATTTGTTGGTTATGGCATTAATGCGCCCGAGTATAATTGGAATGATTATAAAAATATTGATGTAACGGGTAAAACGGTTGTTGTGTTAGTAAATGATCCTGGGTTTGCTACGCAAGACGATGCGCTATTTACCGGCAACGCTATGACCTACTACGGTCGCTGGACTTACAAATACGAAGAAGCCGCTCGCCAAGGCGCAGCCGCAGTGTTTATTGTGCATGAAACAGCGCCAGCTGCATATCCTTGGGGCGTAGTTGAAAGCTCAAATACAGGCACAAAATACACCTTAATGGATAACAACCTAAACGCATCAGAACTACCGGTAATGGGTTGGCTAACACTCGATGCAACCGAGCAGTTATTTAAATCAGCAAACTTGAGCTATCAACAATTAAAGCAACAAGCACTTAACGACGACTTTAAAGCTACTGCGCTTAATTTAACAGCGAACCTTGCATTTAAAAACGAAGTGTCACATGCTAAATCACACAATGTTGTTGCGCAATTAACGGGCAGTGAAGCGCCTGATGAATATATTGTGGTCAGCGCACATTGGGATCATTTTGGCACTAAGCAAACTGATAGCGGGCCAAAAATTTATAATGGTGCAGTTGATAATGCCTCAGGCAGTGCTGCCACAATTGAAATCGCTCGTATATTAAGTAACATGCATAAACAAAAACCGTTTAAGCGCTCGATTATTTTTGCGAACTTTACCGCCGAAGAAACAGGGTTAATTGGCTCAGAGCAATTTGCCAGTGGCGAACTTATCCCTACCAAGCAGATGGTCGCTCTGTTAAATATTGATGGTATGAATGTGCTAGATGGCACCGATTACATACTGCAATACGGCAAAGGCTTATCACAAATGGAAGACTACCTTAGCAAAGCCGCAAGCAAACAAGGCCGTCATGTAAAAATGGATCCCGTGCCACAAAACGGCCTATTCTTCCGATCAGATCACTTCTCACTAGCTAAACAAGGCGTACCTGGTTTACTGTTTATGAGTTTAGGTGATACAGATCCAGATTATATTGCTCATAAATACCATAAAGAAGCTGATGATTACTCTGCTCAGTGGTCATTAGGTGGTGTAAAACAAGACATCGAGTTAATTGTTGATATCGCATCACAATTGGCAAACAACGGTGATTGGCCAAAATGGCAAGCCGATTCAGATTTTAAAACTCGTCGCGCCCAAGACCGCGCAGAATAAATTAAGTTGAGTTGGGGTAGGCATTCATCGCCTACCCCATTTTTATTAATGCCCTTTCTTATTGCGTTGTGCGCTCAATAATAAGGTTTCGGCTTTTGCCCCTAAATACACATAAATAGCCAACGCAATCAATAGCCCTACAACCGCTAACATCATATAAATTGCCGGTAATAAATACTGCGACTGCCCCAGCGCTGCCTTAAACATCGTTAATAACGCTTCAATAGACACTGCAATTAAAATAGTTGAAATAAACCGTGTGATAGTGCGCCGCGTTGAACTGTGCCTAAAGATATCTTTATGCATTAAAATTTCTTCTTCGAGAATCGTTTTACCTAAATCAAATATTGCTAACGCGAGGGTGATAAAAATGATGATCGTAAACGGTTCGAGCGGATCATTTTCTATAGAGCGGACAAACAGTAAGCTATAAATATCACCAAACACCCTACCAAGTAAAAATAACACTAAGATAAATAAGCAACTGACAATAATGCCATAACCCGCTTTAAAAAATGGCGTCATCGTGGCGCGAGTACGATCCCCCATAATAAATTCGATTAATTGCGTTAGACATACATCAATCACTAAATAGCGATTTTCGCCATATGAAGCATGTAACGATTTTATTGCTGAAATACATAAGTGATTGGTCGCGATCGAAATATAGGGCGGCGTAAAACGAGTATGTTGCTGCTGTTGGATACCTTGAAAATACGGCCGTTCACTCAAATCCTGTGAATCGCCATGATTATTTAAGGTTTTCATATACTGACGTTTAAAGCAGACATTGTTACCTAGCTGCACGCCATTTTTATCTAGACAGTATTGTAATTCTAAAAATGGGTATTGAGCGATTAAGTAACGATTATCTTGTTGTTTTTTAACACCGTCTTCTAAGCTTGCTAGCACTGAGTCAAGTAAGTCGTGGATCACGGTTTGATATTCTTGGTAACGTTCGACGCTACTGATATAACTCATTCTTGCCATGTGTTTGCTCCTAACTGCATTATTAAAAGTAATAGCAATTACGGAACCAACTTTACAAAAACTTATAAATCAACTGGTTGCATTATCTGAAGAAGAGAAAAGATCCATTTCGCACCAACCGGGTGCAAAATAAACTGCTGGACTTACTTTTTTGCAAGCACAAAAAATGGGCTACTTAGCCCATTCTTTCATTAAATCAATTACTTTTAAATTTCATCATCAGAGTCTTGCACTTGACGTTGTGCAGCTCTAGCAATGATTTCAACATAAAACGACTCTAAGCCTTGTTTTTCAATTTCGCTGATTGAGTTGCTAATTTCAGCAACGTGCACCACTTGGGCATCTTCAGCTGTGTTACCAAATTTACAATCAAATGCCCAGTAATCAGCATCAATTGGCAACGTTTTGTTACGCTCTCTTTTCAAATACTTTTTTACTTCATGCTTTGCAGCATCTACCATGCGAGGGTATTTGATTTTCTCGTGATTCAGCGTGAATGTTTTCTTCATTACGTTCCTAATTACCTTGATTTAATGATGATGGCAATAATACCAAGTAAATTGGAAATGCCATTTGGGGTCATTATAGCAATTGCATTTAGTTTGTGGATGCTTTTTTTACACTAAAATAAATAAAATATTTTTACCGATAATTATTACAGCTTAATATCACGCTTGGGCAAGGTGTAAGGGTTGATGAAGATCTGCATTATTAAGGCTATCGTAAAATGCAGCCGCATCCATTTGCGGATGATCTAGCTGTGTTTCTTTATCTAAATGACGCTTTCGCACGACTAGTTCGCAATTATCAATCACCATTAGTGGAATATGGTTTTTATCATCTCTGATCACTAATGGTTCCGGCGCAAGGCACGAACGTAAACGAATATCTGCCATGCTGCCTTGTTGTAATAGCTGTGCATTATGTTGGCCAATGAGCATATCAAATTCATCTGGAGCCAATGCTTGCTCAGGCCCTGCCCCTAATTGTTCACGTAATTGCGCTTCAGTTGGTGTTGAAGCATGTGCATCAAATGGGGTTTTAGGGAGATGAAATTGACTAAAATCTAACACGTCATGAGAAAGCATTGCCAATAATAATGCAAACTCGCCACGACGGTGTTCTGAGACACTTTTGGCAAGACGATTGTTAAGTTGACTCTCTGTGATTAACAAATCATCGATTTGCATAGACTTTAGCCGATTGCAGTTAGTAATAGATATTTATCGGCTTTATTTAATATTTCTTTAGCTTTTTTCTTTACTTAAATGCTCACTTTGCTATTATCAGCGCCGTTGCATTGGAGGGGTTCCCGAGCGGCCAAAGGGATCAGACTGTAAATCTGACGGCTCAGCCTTCGCTGGTTCGAATCCAGCTCCCTCCACCACTTTTCTTACCGCTAAGTTAAGTGGGGCCAAATGCGACAAAATTAGTGTGGAGGGGTTCCCGAGCGGCCAAAGGGATCAGACTGTAAATCTGACGGCTCAGCCTTCGCTGGTTCGAATCCAGCTCCCTCCACCACTTTTCTTATCTATCAGCAAAACTTTATTCTCGCTAACTCATTCGACTACCCATTGTAAACTCGCACCGTGTTGCTTTAGCCATTTTGTTGCTTGCTTATAATCAGGATAAAACTCACTGACGCGCTGCCAAAATGCGGCACTGTGATTTAAATATTTCAAGTGAGCTAGTTCATGCACAATCACATAATCAATAATACTCTGCGGCGCACTGGCTAATAACAAATTAAAGGTCAATTCTCGTCGTCGATTACAACTGCCCCAACGACGCTTATAAGTATGAATGCGAATACTGCTAGGTAAAGTCTCTGCCATTTGTAGGCAATAAGCATGTACACGCATTTCAATATAATTTTCTAATTGCTCATGTAAAAAACTTTCGAGCAAGGTTTGGTACATTGGCTGCTGATGCTTAACCCGTCCAGAAAGATTTAGCTGTAACACATCTCCCTGCTGATTTTTTACTAGCTGCCATGCGCTGCGCGAGCTGACACCATAAGTCAGTATCACAGGTTGTGAAAAAACCAGTACGCGATTATCTTGTAATGGGTATTGGCGAGTATCAAGCATTTGACTTTGCTTGTTAATTTGCGCATTGATCCAGTCAGTTTTACTTAGCAGCCAGCTTTCAAGTTCCTTTTTAGCAACCCCAACAGGCGCATAAACTGTGACACTTTGTTGCTGGACTTTGATAGCGACAGTTTTGCGGCGGCGACTACGTTTTAATGTATATTCAAACAAACCTAACTCTTGTAATTGACCGACAGTCATTAAACTAATTAACAGGTCACTATAATACCTTGCAAAATAACTGCTAATCTATATCTAAGTAGAATTAAATAAAGCGATATCAAACATGCCTGATAAGCCTTGTTGTCGTTATACCTCTCCCGATGGCCATCATTGTCAAGAAACAGACATGGGTTCAGGTTTTTGTTTTTGGCATGATGCCAAATTTGATAAGTCAGGCTTAGATCTGACCCAAAAATTAGAGCGCTATGCAAAAAAGGGAGGATTATTACAGGGATTGCAATTAAAACGCGCTAACCTTAATGGGCTTAATTTGATAAAACAAGATGATGAGGATGGCTTTGATTTATCTTACAGTAATTTTTATCGTGCAACGCTCACCAACGCTCATCTGTTTAATAATAAAATAGCCCACAGTTCACTGATGAAAGCCAACTTGCACGAAGCAAGCCTGCATTACTGCAACCTACAAGATACAAATTTATTGGGTATAAAACTAAACAACACCCGTATTGATAACATTGAGCTAGGCGCTGAACTATTACAGGAAAAACAAGCTAAAGCAGCGCTTAAACATACAGATAAAAGCGCAGCCCTTGACTTATTTGAACAATCAGAAGAAATATTTCGCAATTTACGTAAAGCATCAGAACAACAAGGCTTATTTGAACTGGCGGGTAATTTCACGTACAAAGAACTGCGGATGCGTCACGCACAATATCCACGGGGTTCAAAAAAACGATTAGCCTCGAGCTGTATTGATATGTTGTGCGGGTATGGTGAAAAGCCTGAAAATGTGATCCGTTTTAGTTTGTCACTGATCATCTGCTGCGCCCTGTGTTATTTTATTTTTGGGGTGATGGATGCTGGTCGTATTATGCAGTTCAATCCGGCGGCAACATTAAGTGATAATTTATTAGCCCTACTTAATAGCTTCTATTTTAGCGTGGTTACTTTTACAACCTTAGGATATGGCGATATTACTCCGGTTGGTTTCTCCCGATTCGTTGCTGCAGTTGAAGCGTTTTGCGGGAGTTTCTCTCTGGCATTATTCGTAGTCGTATTTGTCAAACGTATGACCCGATAATTACCGATTACTTTATCTGCGAAAATAAATAGTTCAGCTAAATACCTGCTATAAAACTGGTTATAAATGATGCTATCATTGCGCACAATGAAACTTAGCGAATTGATTTTAAAAAGTTTTTGATTTTGTTAAATTTTGCAGCTAAATATGTAAACAAATAACAGGCATTTGCGCAAAATTAATTAATTGTCTTAACATATATTTCAGGTGATATTAGTTATTACTGAAATAACAGTGTATTGAGCCGTTATGCTTACCGCTTTTTTTATTACCGATCACGATCCGAGCCTTCTTATTAATGGTGTTTATGACCCATTTTTAGTCGCTCTGTCTGTTTTAACGGCTATTTTCTCTGCATTTTTTGCAACTTACATGATCGATCTGGCCAAAGAAACACGCTTCAAAAGTTATCAAAAATTAGCCAACTCAACGGCTTCCTTGGTACTTTCTGGCGGTATTTGGAGTATGCATTTTATTGGTATGTTGGCATTTTCACTGTGTACAAATATCAGCTACGACCCAACACTCACCTTTTTATCTTTCATTCCAGCATTTTTAGCCTGCCTAACTGGCGTGTCATTATTAGTAAAAAATAACGCCACTATTTTCAGTTTAATACTGCCCTCGGTACTACTCGGCGCAGGTATCGGCACTATGCATTACAGTGGTATGGCAGCAATGGAATTGAGCCCGCTGCTACGCTACGATCCATTGATGTTTGGGTTGTCAATTATCGTTGCCGTTGTACTGGCGTTTATATCTTTATATGCTCGCTTTAATATTAAAAAGCACCTCTCAACACTAAATTCTTTGCAGACGCGGTTGATCAGCGCAATCATTTTGGGTTTTGCTGTTGCAGGTATGCATTACATGGGAATGGCGGCAACACGGTTTGTTGCAACCTCGCCATTAATTGGTAATGACAGCGCCAGCTCAGAACTTACATTTGTTGCTATTAGCGTAGTGTTCGCCACCATTATTCTAACCGCGATAGTTGCTATCATTAACGGTATGGTACGCTATCGCATGTTACTTGAAGAAAAAACACGGAATGAATCTCGCTTAGAGGCTATTTTATCGACCGCTATAGATGGCATTGTAACAATTAACAATCGCGGTATTATCTTAAGCTTTAATAACGCTGCAGAGAATATTTTCGGCTGGCATAGCACTGATGTAAAGGGTAAAAACATAAAAATGCTGATGGCAGATGATATCGCAGCCGAGCATGATGAATATCTATTAAAGGCACATCACATCGATTTAGGTAAAGTTATTGGCGTCAATCGTGATGTTCTTGCTAAACATAAACAAGGTCACCTATTTCCTATTCGCTTAGGTATTGGTGAAGCAAACCAGCCAGGACAAGAGTCAATATTTGTTGGCTTTATTACTGACTTGACTGAGCAACGCAAACTACAACAAAACCTCATAGCGAAAGAACAACAATACCGCTCGCTGATGAATAATATGCCTGGCGTGGTATTTCGCTGCCAGTTGGATAAAAGCTGGAGCATGATTTTTATTAGCCCTAGCATTAATGAAGTAACTGGCTATGTCCCATCGGAATTTATCAATCAGCATATTCAGTTTAGTGATTTGATTTTTAAAGATGATAACAAACGCATCAATAAATCGGTCGAGCAAGCGATCGCTGCTAAATCGCAATACTCAATTGAATACCGACTACGTCATCGAAGTGGCAAGCTAATTTGGGTGCTTGAGAAAGGTAGCTTTGAGTTCAACAAGCAAGGTGAAGCGATTTGGATCGACGGCGTTATTATCGATATTAGTGAACGTCGTGAATACGAAGATAAATTAAAGTTGGCGAAAATAGCCGCCGAAGATGCAGCTCAAGCCAAACAGTCATTTATGGCGAATATGAGTCACGAAATTCGCACACCGATGAATTCGATTATTGGCTTTAGTGATTTATTGATGGATACACCACTTGATCAAGACCAACAAAAGCACTTAATTATCGTAAATAATGCGGCTCGCTCGCTGTTACGGCTATTAAATGAAATATTGGATTCTGCAAAACTTGAAAAAGGTAAGCTGACCATTGAATTAGTGCATTTTAATCTTCAAGCGGTGCTTGATAGTATTATTTCTACATTTTGGTTAGAAGCAAAAAAGAAAGATCTAGAACTAACACTTACCATCAAAGAGTCTGTTCACCCTACTTATTACGGTGATCCAGACCGAATTCGCCAAGTTTTAACAAATTTAATTGGTAATGCAGTTAAGTTTACAGCTCAGGGCTCAGTGAATGTCACTGTCAGTACGACACAAAATAATTACTTATTTTTTGAAGTACAAGATACCGGTATTGGTATTGCTAAAGATCGTCTTAAAGCGGTATTTCAGCCTTTTGAACAAGCTGACGGGACTACTACACGTCGTTTTGGTGGCACTGGACTTGGTACTACTATCAGTAAGCAACTCGTTGAGCTGATGGGTGGCATAATCAACGTAGTCAGTGAAGAAGATAAAGGCAGCTGCTTTTATTTTTCATTGCCTTTAGAGGTCGGTGATGAAACCCAAGTCAATTACTTTGATAAGTTGTATACGCAATTACCTAAGCTGCGCATTTTAGTCGTTGATGACATAGCACAAAATGTTGAGCTACTACAGTTATTATTGTCGCGAGATCAGCATACGATTAGCTCTGCAAGCAACGGCTTAGAAGCGATCGCTATTTTTGAAAAACAAGATTTTGATGTCATTTTAATGGATATCCATATGCCTGAATGTGACGGTATTGCCGCGACCGAAAAAATTCGTGAAATTGAGCAACAACGACAGCTAAAAAAGACTCCGATCATTGCGCTCACCGCCAGTGTCTTACAGCAAGATAAATTAACGGCTAAAAAAGCGGGTATGAATGGCTTCGCCAATAAGCCTGTTGATATCAATCAATTGAATCAAGAGATTGCGCAAGTGCTTGGCTTTGGTTTAAATATAGAAACGCAAATTGCTCACAGTGATCCCACAGCACAGCATATTGATTTAAAAAAAGGACAGCAACTTTGGGGCAGTAAGTGTAAACAGCTGAGCGAAATACACCGTTTTTTTAAAGAGCAGCAGGCAACATGTGACATTATCTTTAATGATGGACTAAATGCCTTAAAAGATATTAATGGCACATTACATACCCTTAAAGGCTTATCTGGTAATTTAGGTTTACCGACTATGATGGCCCTACTTTCAACCTTAGAAAACAGCCAAGCCCCTGAGCAGCAGGCGCAAATAATTCAGCAATTGCAGATAGAGTTTAATGCGGTCAATGAGTTGTTAGCTAGAAAAACCAGCAGCTGTATAGCAGTGCAAAGCAGCGAAAAAAATACCCAAGTACTATCGCTCAGCGAATTTAAAATACTGTGTGAACAACTGCGTAAAGACGCAGAAAATGCAGAGCTCAATGATGAGTTGTTAGCAACATTAGCAGACAATGCCCCCGCTACTTATCAAAGTGATGTGGATGCATTAATCGAATATTTCGACCAGTTTGACTTTGACAATGCCCAGAGTACTCTTATTGCATTAATAGAGCTGCTCAATCAGGCAGCAAATTTGGAAACACACTGATGGACTTAATAACCGAACGCCCACGAATTCTTATTGTTGATGATGAACCCGCCAACCTTAAAGTCATGCGCGAAGTATTAGGGAATCAATATCGCCTCTCTTTTGCTAAATCGGGTGATGCCGCGCTCGCGTTAGTTGAAAAAGAGCCACCCAAACTCATTCTACTCGATATTATGATGCCAAATATGAGTGGTTTTGAAGTATGTCAGCTGCTTAAAAAAAACCCTGCTACTGAGCATATTCCAGTCATTTTTGTGACTGCACTTGCGGATGAAAGTGATGAGTTTAAAGGTTTTGAAATTGGCGCGGTAGATTACATAACCAAGCCTATTAGTCCTGCAATCGTAAGAGCGCGTGTTAAAACTCATTTATCCCTAGTTCAGGCTGAGCAGCTAAAGTTGGCTCACGTTGATTTAGTCCATCGTTTAGGGTGCGCTGCCGAGTATAAAGACACCGATACTGGCGAGCATATTGTGCGCATGAGTAAATACAGTAAAATTTTAGCACTAGCCTATGGAATGACTGAACAACATGCTGAGCTTCTCAAACAAGCAGCACCGATGCATGACATTGGTAAAATCGGCATTCCCGATGCAATCTTGCTTAAACCAGGGAAATTAACAGCCGAAGAATTTGAACACATGAAACAGCATGCCAAAATCGGCGCTAAAATTTTAGCAAACTCGTCATCGCCGTTATTGCAGCTCGCCTATATACTTGCGATGGAGCATCATGAAAAATGGGATGGATCAGGTTATCCAAACGGTCTTAAAGGTGAGGAAATTTCGATTGAAGGACGTATTGTGGCAATCGCCGATGTATTCGATGCACTTACCTCTAAACGTCCCTATAAGCAAGCTTGGAGCGTTGATGAAGCCATAAGTCATATGCGCGAGCAAGCTGGTAAACACTTTGATCCTCAGCTTATCGCACTATTTGAAGGCCAGCTAGATGCTGTTTTAGCAGTGTACTCTGCCTACCAAAGCTAACCATATGCTAGATGTTGGCCGAGATATATGCATAGTCATGAGAGGTGATTTCATGACTATTACCACTTAAATCCTGAAAATAAACAGAGTATGTAACTTTGTGATCAGCAACCACGGTTTTAATATTTAAGTCAGCCAAATGCTTAAGCCAAGCGATAAACTGCTCTCCAGATGCGCCAAATGCAATCCCTTTACTACTGCCCTCTCGCTCAAATAACGCTAAGCGAATAGTTGCCGCAGGATCTTCTAGTGTTAAAGGCCCAGTACCCTCATCCCAAAAAGCAAGCTCTGGCACAATATTAAATCCAAGGACTGTTTTGTACCACGTGACGGCTTGCGCAAGGTTAGTCACATTTAAATGGCAATGATCGACACCAGATAAAGTAGGCATTGCCATTAGCCAATCTCCGACTTAAGTTGTTCAATAAATACCTGCATATATTCAGTACGACGCACCGCTTCTGCTTTTGCTGAAGGTGTATTCATACTCTGTGCAATATGTAATAGCTTGATGAAGAAGTGATCTAATGTATACAAGCTGTCATCCGGGCTGCGGTGGGCGCAAAATGGATCGTCAGGGTGATATAAATTGCGTCCGATTGAGCCCCCTACTTTCATACAGCGGCTGACACCAATTGCTCCTAAAGCATCCATACGATCAGCATCTTGAACGATTTGTGCTTCCACACTTTCAATTGCAATGTTAGCACTAAAACTATGGGCTACAATAGCATGATGAATGGCATCAAAATATTGCGCGTCGTACCCTATTGACGCTAAAAATGAAATTGCTTTATCTGCGGCCATTGTTGAAGCTTTAGCGCGATCCGGGTGGTTTTTAGCCACTGCAACACAGTCATGCAACCATGCTGCGGGTAACACCACGTCCATCGAAGCATCTTCAGCAAAGCAGAGCTGTTTTGCAACACGCACGACTCGTTCAATATGGGTAATATCGTGGGCGACATCAGCACTCACTAACGACAAAATAAAAGCACGGCAATGATTTTCTAGCTGTTGCAACGGCTCAGATAATACTAAAACGGGCAAACGTTGTTCCATAAATCCTGTAATTTCAAATTAATGCATTGAATTACTGTTACTTTACCGCGGTTATAGGCTGTTGTGCAAAACATTCATTGTATGTTCGAGCCTGCTTCACTAAAATACGCTCTTAATTTATCCGTAATGAGAAGCCTAATGTCATCTGTCGTATACCTAGAAGCTGGTCGTGAAAAATCACTAAAAAGAAAACACCCATGGTTGTTTTCAAAAGCCATCAAAAAAATAAAAGGTAAGCCAGGTTTAGGTGACACAGTGACCATTCACGATAGTAATGGTAAATTTTTAGCTACAGCGGCTTACAGTCCGCACTCACAGATCCGCGCGCGTGTTTGGAGCTTTGATGAAACAGAAATCATCGACCAAGCTTTTTTTGAACGTCGCTTACGTCGTGCCTTTGCGGCACGCGAGCAAGTAATTACTGAAGGTGGCTTAACGGGATTTCGGTTATGTGCCGCCGAGTCTGATTTTTTACCAGGTGTAACCATTGATAAATTTGACAACTTTTTAGTGTGTCAGTTATTAAGTGCCGGTGCTGAGCGCCATAAAGGTGAAATAGTTGGCGCTTTAATCGCTATTTTCCCAGGCTGTAACGTGTATGAGCGCTCTGATGTCGATGTGCGCACCAAAGAAGGCTTAGAGCCGACTATGGGCGTGTTATGGGGTAATAAGCCTGAGCAGCCAGTATTAATTGAAGAAAATGGTTTTAAAATTGAAGTAGACATTCTCGAAGGTCATAAAACCGGTTTCTACCTTGATCAACGTGATAGCCGTGCTGCATTAGAGCGTTTTTCAAAAGATAAAAGAGTACTTAACTGTTTTAGCTACACTGGTACCTTTTCATTGTATGCGCTGCGTGGCGGCTGCGAGCATGTTACTAACGTTGACGTATCGCAACCCGCGCTTGATACCGCAAAACGTAATGTCGAGCACAATAATCTTGATTTAGATAAAGTTGACTTCATAAAACAAGATGTATTTAAATTACTACGCCAATACCGTGAAGATGGGGTGTTATTCGATACTATCGTTATGGACCCACCTAAATTTGCTGATAACAAAGCACAACTAACGGGTGCGTGTCGTGGCTATAAAGATATCAATATGATTGCCATGCAAATTCTTAAACCAGGTGGTACGTTGCTTACGTTCTCATGTTCAGGTTTAATGGAGCAAAATTTATTTCAAAAAGTGGTTGCTGATGCAGCCCTTGATGCTGGTAAGGATTTGTTGATCATGGAGCGTTTAAACCAAGCTGCTGATCATCCAATCGCAGGCAGTTACCCTGAAGGTTTTTACCTAAAAGGCCTGATCTGTAAAGTTTACTAAACTGACTGCAACTAATTAACCTGAGTTCATCAGGTTAATTAAACTGCATTATTTCTAGCCCAGCGGTTACCGTGCCATCACTTTCTTTGCTGGCACGAACGACTTTTGCTGTTGCATCAAGTGGTGCAATGGCAGGGCTGGTCGAATCAATATTCACCTTCACAATGGTGCCCAGTTCAAGTAATTCATCCAACTGCAGTGACAACCCAGTTGCACTTAAATCGACACATACAGCATCAAAATGTTGATCAGCGACTGGCTCAAGTGTGGTTAATTTTGCCTGTGCATTTAATTGCATACGTCTAAAATTACGTTTATCTTCATTTAGCATAATAACTCCTAAACAACCGTATTGATTTTTTCTAATAACCCCACGACCGAAAAAGGCTTCACCACATAGGCATCGCAACCGGCATCAAAACCAGCTTGTTGTTCCTGTACGGATTCTAAGCCTGACACCATAACAACAGGAATATTACGAGTTTCAGGGGTGTTCTTCAACATTCGACACGTGTCGTAACCATCTAGGCCGGGCATACATACATCGAGTAAAATCGCATCCGGTGGATTTGCAATAGCCGACGATAAACAGCTCTTACCTGATTCAGCATAACTGAGCTCAAAATCCGCTGATAAAGCGACTTTGAGCATTTCAAAATTAAAGTACTCGTCATCTACAACTAGTAAACGCGGGTGTGTATTAGCGGATGAGCGCATGGTTAATATCAGTTCCTTCTCATCTAACAAATATTTCCTTCCAAGGTATTCGATGTTTACTAAATACCAAACTCAATCAATTTCTTTCAGAGCATTCAATACACGCTTAGCTGAAATCGGATACGGTGTCCCTAACGTTTGCGCAAACAAGGATACTCTAAGCTCTTGTTGCATCCAAAAAATATCCTGCAATTGTTGCGGAGCAGGCATTCCAGGCGGCACTTTTTTCAGCTGTTTTTGATACTCTTGAGCAACCTTTTCTAACTCAAGTACACATAATCTGTCACGATTTGGATCAACTGGCAACTTTTCTAAGCGTTTTTCTATTGCTTTTAAGTAACGAATTAAATCACTAAGTTTGTCTGCGCCATGATTTGAAACAAAGCCTTTGAATACCAAAGATCCCAGTTGGCTTTTTATATCTCCATGTGCAGTGATCATGGTTAAATCAACTCGCCCTTTCATTTTTTTATGTAACGCATGCGCAATACTCAACACTTGCTCAACTTGGGTTGCAATAGCAACAACCGCATCGCCGAGCTCACCGCGCACGTGCTCTTTTACTTGCTCAAACGCTTGTTCGGTGCGTACATCGCCTAATTTCACCAATAAACTGTCAACGCCTGCGGCAATACAGTCATCAATTAAATCAGCAACCTTACCAAACGGATTAAAATATAGACCTAATTTAGCCTTATTGGGTAAGTTTTGTTGCAAATATTTTATCGGCGAAGGTACATTCAGTAATACCAAACGGCGTAACCCCTGCTGATGGGCAGTTTGCGCTTTAACTTCGTTATCAAATAGCTCCACTGCCGCCGATGATTTTTTATCTACCAGCGCAGGATACGCTTTGATTTCATACTGGCCTTGTTTTTTCACATAGGATACCGGTAACTTGCCAAAATCCCATTGCAATAGGTCAGCTTTTTCAATGCCTTTATCTGCCACTTTAGACAGCGTTTGCGTCACTTTACCCTGCAATTGCGCTTTGAGTTTCGCTAAATCCATACCTCGGGCAAGTACATTATCTTTTTCATCACGAACTTCAAACTGCAGTCGTAAGTGAGTCGCAAGGGTGGTTAAATCCCAGGCCTCTGGATCAACTTTTACACCTGTCATACGTAATAAACGCGTACTGAGTGCCTCAATGAAGTTACCTTGCATAGGCTCGATTGCTGCAAGAACCGCATCTGCATAATTTGGCGCAGGCACAAAATTACGACGTAGTGATTTAGGTAAAGATTTAATTAAACCGGTGATCAACTCATGACGAAATGCAGGAATATGCCAGTCAAAGCCAGCTTCTTCTACTTGGTTTAGTAAGGCCACCGGAATTTGCACTGCAACCCCATCGACCGCTTGGCCTGGATCAAAATGATAGCTCAACGGCAACATTAAATTACCTTGTTGCCATACATCGGGGTAATCAAACTCAGTAACACTATCAGCACCGTGTTGCATTAAATCATCACGTGTCATTTGCAAGTAATGTTTATCCTGCTGCTTTTGCGTTTTATACCATTTATTAAATGCTGCACGACTGTTTATTTGAGCAGGAATTTTCTTATCGTAAAACTCATATAAGGTTTGCTCATCAACTAAAATATCACGACGGCGGCTTTTATTTTCTAGAGTTTGAATATCTTCAATCAGTTCGCGATTAAACTGCAAAAACCCTTCATTTTGACCTAAATCTTGCTCTACTAAGGCACTGCGAATAAACAACTGGCGGCTAACTTTCGGATCAATGTTACTGTACACACAGCGACGCTTTGACACTATGATCAGCCCGTATAGTACCTGCTGTTCGAAAGCGATCACTGCGCCGGGCTTTTTCTCCCAATGCGGCTCACTGTAACTGCGTTTTACTAAGTGTTGTGCTAATGGTTCAACCCAATCGATGTTAATTTTGGCATTAATACGTGCATATAATTTACTGGTTTCAACCAGCTCTGCCGACATCAACCATTTTGGGCTTTTCTTAAATAATCCAGAGCCTGGGAATACATGAAACTGACTGTTGCGAGCGCCTTTATATACTTGCTTTTCATCTTTAAAACCAATGTGACTGAGCATGCCACTCAATAGCGCTTGATGGATTTTATCGCCATCGGCAACATTGCTGGTCGCTTTCATGCCCATTTCATTGCACACAGTACTGAGCTGATAAACGATATCTTGCCACTCACGAATACGCATATAAGCGAGCATATCCTTTTGGCACAGCTTTCTGAATTGGCTGTTACTTAGCTCACTTTGCTGCTCTTCTAAGTAATTCCATAAATTTAAAAAGGCGATGAAATCTGAATCAGGATCGTCAAAACGGCCATGCTTTTCGTTTGCAGCAGCGCGTTTTTCTTGCGGGCGCTCGCGTGGATCTTGAATCGATAACGCCGCCACAATAATAATCACTTCACGCAGCGCACCCAGCTTTTGTGCTGTTAGTACCATTTTAGCTAAACGCGGGTCAACCGGTAAGCGGCTCAGTTCAATACCCGATTTAGTAAGCTGTGTATTGCTATTGTGACGACTAGGTTTTACCGCTTCAAGTTCCTCTAGTAACGTTAAGCCATCGTTGATATTACGGCTATCTGGTGCTTGTACAAATGGGAACTCGGCCATATCGCCCAACCCTAAGCCAAGCATTTTTAAAATAACTGAGGCTAAATTAGTACGTAGTATTTCTGGATCAGTAAACTCTGGGCGCGAATTAAAATCATCTTCAGCATATAAACGAATACAAATACCCGCTTCCACACGGCCACAGCGGCCTTTTCGCTGATTGGCACTGGCTTGTGATATTGGCTCAATCGGTAAACGCTGCACTTTAGTACGATAACTATAACGGCTAATGCGCGCGGTACCAGGATCAATAACGTATCGAATACCCGGCACAGTAAGTGAGGTTTCAGCAACGTTGGTCGATAAAATAATATGACGACGACTATGGGGAGCAAAAATACGGTTTTGTTCTGCGTTAGAAAGGCGCGAATACAAAGGTAAAACATCCGCTCCTTTTAAATTACGTTTACTAAGGGCATCAGCAGTATCGCGTATTTCCCGTTCACCATTTAAGAAGATTAAAATATCGCCTGGGCCTTCTTGGCACAGCTCATCAACGGCATCAAAAATACCTTGCAGCTGGTCGCCTTCAGCCTCCATATCATTTTTATCAATTTCAACCAAAGGACGATAACGCACATCCACCGGAAATGTTCGTCCTGACACTTCAATAATCGGTGCATCATTAAAATGCTTTGAGAATCGCTCTGGATCAATGGTCGCAGAGGTAATAATTATTTTTAAATCAGGACGCTTTGGTAATAGGTTTTTCAAATAACCTAAAATAAAATCAATGTTTAAACTACGTTCATGAGCTTCATCAATAATAATGGTGTCATACTGGTTTAAAAATCGGTCTTGTTGAATTTCCGCCAGTAAAATACCGTCAGTCATCAACTTTATATAGCTGTTATTTGATACTTGATCGCTAAAACGAATTTTAAAACCCACTTGCTGGCCAAGTTCACATTGCATTTCATGAGCAATCCGATCCGCGACACTGCGCGCAGCCAAACGTCTTGGTTGGGTGTGACCGATATAACCATCAACGCCACGGCCAAGTTCTAAACACATTTTAGGAATTTGCGTGGTTTTACCTGAGCCGGTTTCACCCGCGATAATAACCACTTGGTTATTGGCGATAGCCTCTTTAATGTCGTCTTTTTTCTGACTGACGGGGAGCTGCTCAGGGTAAGTTACTTTAGGTAACTGAGCTAAGCGCACCTCTCGCAATTGTTGGCTACGTGCTATATCCGCAGTGATTTTTTCAATCACGGCTGCTTGTTTTGTTTCATCGGTTATTTTTTTTATGCCGTGAAGGCGTTTTTTAAAGATGAATTGATCTTTTCTTAAACACGTTTTTAGTTCACCAAACAATTGACCTAGGTTAACCACCCGCGACTACCTTATAAAATTTGAGTAAAGACGAGCGATTGTAGCAAACTTCGCCGCAGGGGTTAACTTTGCTGCGATATAAAATGTAATAACCAAAGCTTAAAACAATAAAAAAGGCGCTAATTAAGCGCCTTTCATGTTCTTTGGGCAGAACAATTGCTGTGTTTTATTTATAGCGCAGCGAAAACTTCATCTGTTTTGGCAGCGCAAATAAAATCATTTTTGTGTAAGCCTTTAATTGAATGGCTCCACCACGTTACCGTTACTTTGCCCCACTCTGTTAGCAAGCCCGGGTGATGGCCTTCATCTTCAGCCATATCACCTACTTTATTAGTAAAAGCGATGGCTTGTTTAAAGTTTTTAAATTTATAAACACGCTCTAATTGCATAATACCGTCGCGTACTTCAGGCACCCAATCTGGGATCATTTTAATTAATTCAGCTAACTCGGTATCTGATACTTGTGGAGCGTCTACGTGACAGGCTTCACATTTTTGTGCGCTTAATGATGACATCTTAAATCCTTAACTTGCTAATTTTTCTTTAGGAGGAAATTTTGGGTCATGTAACCCTAATTCTTTTGCTTGCGCAACTAACGCCATAATATCCAGTTGTGAAATATCAAATAAATCATGGATAGAATTAATGGTGTAGTACAAAGGCTGCATAATATCAATTCGGTACGGCGTGCGTAATACATCCAATACATTCATCGGGTTGATCTCGGGCTTATCTGAATACACGTATTGTGTTTCACCTGGACTTGATAAAATACCGCCACCATAAATACGTAGACCATCATCTGTTTGCATTAGGCCAAACTCAACCGTAAACCAATACATACGGGCAAGGTAAACCCGATCTTTTTTCTCGGCAGCGTAACCTAACTGGCCATATTTATGCGTAAACTTGGCAAAATCAGGATTAGTAAGCATTGCACAATGACCAAATATTTCATGAAAAATATCAGGTTCTTGCAGGTAATCAAACTCTTCACGGCTGCGAATAAAGGTTGCGACTGGAAATTGCTTATTTGCTAATAAACGAAAGAATTCATCAAAGTCGATTAAAGCTGGCACAGGCGTAACTTGCCAGCCGGTAGTCGCTAGTAATACTTCATTAAGCTCACTTAACTGCGGAATACGGTCATGAGGCAGGTTTATTTTTTCAAGCCCTTCCATGTATTCATTGCAAGCTTTGCCTGCAATACATTTTAGTTGGCGTGCGACTAGTTCTGACCATATTTTATTTTCTGCTTCGCTCCAATGGATAACGCCATTTTCATCTGGTGTCTTGGAGGTGTATTTACTTGCTTTAGCCATAATAACCTTCTTAGTGTTAAACCGATATCGGTGTCAACCTGTTAAGGAGATACTAAGCAAATGTAAGGCAAAGTTTAATAGCTGAGACAACATCAGCTATTAGCACCAAACCGCCCTTTGTACACCAAACATTACACTTTAAGATCAAAAAGTTTACAGTGCTATTTTTAAAGGGCTAGAAGCAACACAAACCGTAAATATAAAATTACAGACTATGCAATAAAAGTAAAAGCGCGGTTAAGGTCGTTAATTATATCGTTAACATCTTCAAGGCCAACAGATAGTCTGATCAGACCATCGCTAATACCCGCAGCTGCTCTTTCTTCGGGTGAATACGGTGAATGAGTCATCGATGCCGGATGTTGAATGAGTGTTTCGGCGTCTCCTAAACTCACGGCGAGTGTGCACAATTGGGTATTATTAATAAACTGCTCGCCATCTTTTAGGCTGCCTTTTAATTCAAAGGCAATAACGCCACCAGAGGCTTTCATTTGCTTACCGATAAACTTAAACCCTGGGTGAGATGCAAGTCCGGGGTAATAAACGGTATTAACTTGGGGATGCTGCTCTAAAAATTCAGCAATAATTTGCGCACTTTCACAATGACGCTGCATGCGTATCGCTAAGGTTTTTAAACCACGATTAATAAGCCATGCATCGTGTGGACTAATTGTTGCACCAATATCTTTAAGTACGGTCATTTTAATTAATGTAATGTGCTCTTGACTGCCACACACCAAACCTGCCACAACATCACCGTGACCATTTAAATATTTAGTAGCACTGTGAACAATTAAATCAATGCCATAATCAATTGGCTTTTGCAGTAACGGCGTGAGAAAGGTGTTATCTATTACACTGATCAAATTGTGTTGTTTTGCCACTTGTCCTATTAACTCTAAATCAATTACCGCCATAGTTGGATTAACTGGGGTTTCGGCAAAAATCATTTTTGAATTCAGTTTAATTGCATCGCGTAATTGCTGCTCATCGGTCATATCTACAAACGTCACTTCAATCCCCCAACGCGGCAACATATGTGCGAAGAAAGCAAACGTACAGCCATACAAAGCGCTTGATGCGACTAAGTGATCGCCTTGCGATAAAAAACTTAATACCGATGCAGAAACCGCGCCCATTCCTGTGGCTGTTGCTGCAGCGGCTTCGCAACTTTCAAGTTGTGCGACTTTTTGTTCAAGCTCTGTCGTCGTCGGGTTACCTAAACGGGTATAAATATAGCCCGGTTCTTCACCAGCAAAACGTGCTGCACCTTGCGTGGCACTAGTAAAATGAAACGTAGAAGTTTGGTATAAAGGAGCAGTAAGTGCACCATGCGGATCATTGGCTTTTTCTGGTCCATGGATACATTGGCTGTCGATGTGGAGTTTGTTCATTGTCTGATCTTTTTTGATTATTATTGATCCCATAATCAAAACGTATCGCAGGATAAAGCACAAGCATGCCAGATGCTCAGATGGCTATAAATTGGGATGTAGTTAGTACAGTGGCAGTTCACCACTGTACAGATTTATTGTCAGCTCGTTTCTTTCGTGCCAGCTCCTGACGACGAAGCTTTGCGGCTCATAATTTTGCTGGCAATCAATTGCGCAGTACCTTTAAGCAAGCTGCGCTTATGCTCAAGTCGTGGTAAAGGACGGCTTAGTTCCATCGCTTTATAACCAATGCGTGCGGTAAATATACCCGCGCTTAAGCCTTGTGCTGCACGTCCTGATAATTTACCTAGTAATTCAGCACTGAGCGCTGTAGCAGCTAAATCCGATACTAACTCAGCACTGCCAACAAACATCACTTGCTTGATCAACATACGATAGAGCTTGATCCGGCTAGCATAACCAAATCCGATACCGTAAATCTTACCTATTTGCTCAATCAGTTTTGTGCCCCGCCAAAGCACAGCCATCATATCCACCAGCGCTAATGGACTTAATGCCACTAACAAGCCTGATTCAGTGGCAAAACGGTTGATCAGCTTTTTAGCTTGAGTATCTTGTTTCACTAACAAACTATCGGCGTACAAGGTCATGATCTCTTTATCGCTATGATGGCTATCAATGCTTGCTTTAAACTCATCAAACCCAGTTAACTGCTGATGTTTATTGAGTTTTTCAAGCCAAGGTAGTGCCCCACCAACCTGTTCGCTATTGAGCAAACGATCCGCTTCATGACGATGTAATTGATTGCGCTTTAAGCTGCGCAACATTCTATACTCACGCCATAAGAGCTTGCCTAACAACAACACGCCACTGAGCACTGCAATTAAATATACGCTGCCTAAGATGATGGATTGCTGAAATGTCACAACCATAGAAAATATAAATTCAGCTAACACTAAAGTTATAAAGCTAATCGCAAACACCCCTTTCAGAGTTTGCCATTTTGACTTTTTATAAACAGGGGTTAAATCAATCTCTTCATCTTGGGGCTCATCGATAACGTGCTCATATTCATACTCCCCTTGATCGATCACTTTAGCTGGGGTCAAGGTAAGTTCATTGTCTATTGGCTGTTCACTAGTATCAATACGTCTGCCGGCTTGAAAGCCTGAAGCGGTCTTGCTCATGTTAGTTTGTCTCCTAAAAGGTACTGCATGACATGATCTAAACGAATGTGTTTTAGTTGCTTGTCTGGACTTGGCATTGGTGCAAACGATAAAAACTCAAAACCATGGCTTGGCCACTCATCTTTATTGAGCATGCGCATTGGTGGCTGCGGTGGTAAGTAGGTCAACCATTGCGACTCTGATAACGGCTTACCATAAATACAATTGAGGGTTTTACCTTGCTCAACCACTTGTTTTGGCATGGTTGCCGTAATAGATGACATCGCCATAGTTTCTATTTTAACGCCATCAAATTTTAAGTGATTACTTTGCTCGTGCACTAATGAGTCCAACAACAGCGCTAAATCTTTATGGTGTGCACTACTAATATGATCTGACTTATTCGCAGCAAACAATAGTTTATCTATATTGGGTTTAAACAAGCGTTTCAAAAAGCCAGTTTCGCCATAGTTAAAATGCGCGAGTAATTGTTTGATCACATCCCCTTGCTCTTGCAGCGTCTCAGGCCCTTCATTGAGCGCACTGAGCACATCAACAAGCACTATTTGCCGATCAAAGTTGCGAAAGTGTTGTGTATAAAATGGCTTAACCACTTCTTTCACATAAGCATTAAAGCGCTTTTGCAAGTGCGCCAAGTTAGACCCTGCAACCATCTCATCATTAGCCTGCGCAACTGGGAAAAACAGTAATAACGGTGCACCTTGTAATTCACCTGGCATCAGCATGCGTCCAGGTTGTAGCATCGCCAATTTAGTGTCTTTTTTAAGACTCACTAACAGTGTTTGATAGTGCGTAGCAATCGCGCTTAGCGCACTTTCATCTACTGGTGCTGTTAAATCAAGCTCGCTCAGTGCAGTTAAAAATGCTTGTGCCTTTTCAACCCGAGGAGAGCGCTGTAACAGTGCATATTGCTGCTCACTCCATTGTTGATAGCTTTGCTCTAGCATGGGTAAATCAAGCAGCCACTCACCGGGGTAATCAATAATGTCTAAATACAAGGTTGATTGCGGTGCAAAGTGACCACGTAAGCCTGCGTCACTCCGGTATTTAATTGCTAGACGTAAAGTATTTATGCGCTCGGTTGATGCAGGCCAGTGTGGTTGCCCTTCAAGCGGCAATAAAGCACTCAGGGCTTTAGGGTAATCAAATGTAGGAATGGTCAGCGCTTGTTGCGGCACTATTTTTGTGGCGATATGGCGCTGTTGCTGCATAACATCAAAAAACGGTAAGTTTTTGTCTGTTGCTTGGCTGGTTAAATGCTTTACTAAAGCGGTAATAAAAGCGGTTTTACCACTGCCACTGAGGCCAGTTACCGCTAATTTTACGTGTTGATCTAAACTACGGTGAACAGCTTTTTCAGCCTTACCTTTGAGTTTATTAAAGGCATTTTTTGCAGATGAAGTGTTTATCATAATGAGCTAGCACTTCAGCGCCATTATTAGTTAGGTGGCTAAAGTGCTATTAAGTCCTTTACAGCTTATTGATTTCACGGCTAACCGTAAACTCGGTTGAAGTAACATAACGTTCCATATCTTGTAAACGTATATCAACACGTCCCAAACGGTCTTTTAAATCTTGTAAAGCACGACGTGGTGGCTCACCTTTTTGCCATACTTTAAATTTTACTTCAAGAGGATCTTCGTGTTTTGCCGCATCAGTTTTGCTTTGTGCATTGGCAGGTTTTTTATCTAAAATAAACCACGCTGCGATGTAAGCCACAACAAACAACGGGCCACCAGCTAGTAACACTGCCGTTACTACGATAATACGTACTAACCACAATTCCATATTGAAATAATCACTGAGCCCTGCACATACACCGGCTATTTTACCACGTGCTGGATCTCTTAGCAGTTCACGTTTAGCACTCATACCTTCCGCCTCCACTGCGGGGCCTCTTGATCAAGTAGTGCTTCTAAAGTTTCTACTCGGTCAGCCATTTTATCTGCTTTTTGAGCAAGCTCAAGTAACTGGCGGTGTTCGTGTTCGCTCAAGCCTTGGCTTACTTGCTTTTTACTTCGGTAATGTAAAATTAACCAAAGGGGTGCTACCACAACCATAAAAATGATAATTGGAGCAACAAACACTTCTGCATCAAACATAACCCTCTCCTACACATCCATTAATTTATCAAGCATAGGGGGATGACTCCCCCTTTATTTATTATCTTTATTTATCAGCAAGCTTCTTTTTAAGTGCTGCTAATTCATCATCGATTTTTTCGTTTTGCTGTAACTCAGCAATTTCATCAGCCAATGACTTTTTGCCTAAGTCGTACGATTCTACTTGTGATTCTAGTCCATCAATCTTAGTTTCGTAGCGCTCAAAGCGATTTAATGCATCTTCAACTTTAGAGCTGTCCAATGCTTTTTTCACTTCTAAACGCGACTCAGCTGAGCGTTGACGTAAAATAATCGCTTTTTGACGTGCTTTTGCATCCGCTAACTTGTCTTGTAGCGTACTTACTTCTTGTTGCAGCTTATCAATGTGAGATTCTATGTGACTGAGTTCATCTTCAACAGCAGCAACCGCTTGTGCTGACTTTTGCTTTTCAAGCAATGCAGCACGGGCTAGATCATCACGGTCTTTGCTCAATGCCAGCTCGGCTTTATCTTGCCATTGAGCGACTTGCTCTTTTAATGTATCGACACGACGTACTAATTCTTTTTTCTCTGCTAATGTTTTCGCAGAGGTTGAACGTACTTCAACTAATGTGTCTTCCATCTCTTGGATGATCAGACGTACCATTTTTTCAGGATCTTCTGCTTTATCTAAAATGGCATTGATATTAGAATTAACAATATCTGCAAAACGCGAAAAAATTCCCATAACATTTACCTCTGTAGTGTTTAACTTAATTGGTCTGCTGTTACTGTTACAATATGCTTGCCAACTTTATAAAACATAAAATACAGTAATATTTTCATAATGTTAAACTAAAAATACAAATTCCTTTAGTTCTCCCTAATTATGAAATACACTAACTGTTAGTAAAAATGACTAAGAGTTAGGGAATATGAGCCAATTTCGCCAACAAGATAATTTACTCGGCCAATCAGACAGCTTTTTAGCGGTACTTGATCAAGTTTCACAGCTGGCAAGTTTAGATAAACCAGTACTGATTATTGGTGAACGTGGCACAGGTAAAGAACTGATCGCCGCCCGTTTACACTTTTTATCAAAGCGCTGGGAGCAAAGCTACATTAAGCTCAACTGCGCGGCACTTAACGAAAACTTGCTTGAAAGCGAATTGTTTGGCCATGAAAGTGGTGCCTTTACCGGCGCAAGTAAACGCCACGAAGGACGCTTTGAACGTGCCAATGCCGGTACGCTATTTTTAGACGAACTAGCAAATACCTCTGCCATGGTGCAAGAAAAACTATTACGGGTAATTGAATACGGTGAATTTGAGCGAGTCGGTGGCAAACAAACCGTCAAGGTCGATACTCGCTTAGTCTGCGCAACCAATGAAGACCTTCCTTATTTAGCCGAGCAAGGTGAATTTAGAAGCGATTTACTCGACAGGCTCGCATTTGATGTAATCACTTTACCGCCACTGCGCGAACGTCAGGAAGACATCATGTTACTCGCTGAGCAATTTGCGATGAATATGGCCCGTGATTTGGACTGGCAACTATTCAGTGGTTTCACCCGCAGTGCTGTGGAAATACTGCAAGGGCATGATTGGCCAGGTAATATACGTGAACTTAAAAATGTCGTGGAACGAAGTTTATATCGCCATGGCAGTGAACATATTCCCGTTCACCAGATTATTTTAGACCCATTTGAAAGCCGCTTTAGACCCAAGCAACGAATTAAAAAACTCCCCACTAAAGCCGTAGAAGCAGCTCCTGTTGCAGTTGTCGCCAATGAACCGATAGTTGCAACAAGTACCCCGCAATTTCAGTTTCCATGTAGCTTAAAAGACCTCTCAAATGAATTTGAAATTGATTTAATAAAAAAAGCGCTTGAATATAGTCAATTTAATCAAAAGAAAACTGCAGAAGTACTTGGTTTAACGTATCATCAACTACGAGGCTATTTGAAAAAATACAACTTGTTAGATCAACAATAATAGTCAGAGGCTAAACGAGTGTATAAATTATTACTTGGTATCTTAACGGTATGCCTAACGGGTTGCTTAGATACCAAAGAAAAAACACTAGAAGAAAAGAATCAGGGCTTAGTTTATTGCGCTGAGGCTAACCCTGTGTCGTTCAATCCCCAAGTGACGACCACAGGTTCGACGATCGATATTATTGCAAATCAATTGTATGACCGTTTGATCAGTATCGATCCCGTGACCGCTGAATTTAAAAGTGAACTGGCCACTGACTGGAAAATAAGTAAAGACGGCAAGTCAGTTACCTTTACCTTGCGCAAAGGAGTGAAGTTTCATACTACTGCATACTTTACCCCAAGCAGAGAGTTTAACGCTGATGATGTAATCTTTACCTTTAGCCGTTTATTCGATGTGTATAATCCTTATCACTTTGTTGGGGATGCCAATTACCCTTATTTTCAAAGTGTCGGCATTGACCAGCTAATTCGGCAAATTGTTCGCGTGTCCGACTACCAAGTGCGCTTTGAATTATTTAATGCCGAAAGCAGCTTTTTAGCCAATATGGCAACTGATTTTGCAGTGGTTTTGTCTCGCGAATATGCCATGCAATTAAAACAGCGCGACCAAGTTAATCTTTTTGATCAATACCCTGTTGGTACTGGCCCCTATGTTTATAAAGAGTATCGTCGCGATCACTTAGTACGCTATTATCGTAATCCTGACTATTGGAAACACCATGTAGTGCTGGAGCAGTTGGTTTACGACATCACCCCAAATGGCACCACCCGAATTGCAAAAATGCTCACTAAAGAGTGCGATGTAACCGCACACCCAAGTAGCGCACAGTTAAGTATTTTAGCCCAACGCGACGACATTAACGTACAAAAAGAAACCAATCTTAATGTAGGTTATTGGGCGTTTAATACCGAGCGCCCACCATTTGACGATTTAAGAGTACGTCAAGCACTGGCCCATGCCATTGACGTTGAAAAAATCATGCAAGCAGTTTATTACGGCAACGGTATTCGTGCGCAATCGTTATTACCGCCAACATCATGGGCATATCAACCACAAGCTAAACTACCCGGATTTAACCCTGATCTAGCTAAAAAACTGCTGATTGAGGCTGGCCTTCCTAATGGCTTTGATATGACCATTTGGGCTATGCCAGTGAGCCGAATTTATAATCCTAACGCACGTAAAATGGCCGAGCTAATGCAAAGCGATTTACGAAAAATTGGTGTAAACGTCAGTATCGTTGAGTATGAGTGGAACACCTTTATTCAACGCATAGGTGAACACCGCCATGACAGCGTGTTATTAGGTTGGGCTGCAGATACACCGGATCCAGATAACTTTTTTAGCCCGCTACTCAGTTGTACCGCGGCATTTAGTGGTAAAAACCCTGCGAATTGGTGTGATCCTGAGTTTGACTTACTCTTGACACAAGCGCTTGATACCACCGATTTAGCCAAACGAAAAGCCTATTATCAACAAGCACAAGCGATGATAGTGCGTGAACTACCTTTATTACCACTTGCCCACGGTATGCGGTTTCAAGCAAGTAGTGCCGATGTAGAAGGTATTCCACTTGGCCCATTTGGCGCAATTTCCTTAGCCAACGCGAGGAAAAAATAATGGTGTTAAATTATATTTTACGTCGTTTAGGCTTACTGTTATTTATGATGTTTACCTTGAGTGTATTTACATTTTCACTCAGTTATTTATTTCCTGGCGATCCGCTTAGTAATTTAAGTGGTATCAGTAATACCAGTTTTTCACAAACCAGTGAACTACAAGAAAAATATCACTTTAACGATAATTATTTAATGCAATATTTTGCTTTTATTGCGCGTATTGTGCAAGGCGACTGGGGCGTGTCGTTCGCTTCGGGCGACAGCGTATTTACTCATATTATCGAGCTATTCCCAGCCACGTTAGAGCTGAGTATTTATGCGTTAATTATTTCTGTTGTGGTTGGCGTTCCGGCAGGTATCTTGGCGGCGGCCTATCATCGGCGCTGGCCAGATAAACTGGTTAACTCCACAACGTTAGTAGGCTACTCAATGCCGGTATTTTGGTTAGCTTTGCTGCTGATCATGGTGTTCTCATTACAACTAGGTTGGTTCCCGATGTCAGGGCGAATGGGCTTACTGTACGAGATCCCCTCCCAAACTGGCTTTATTTTGATTGATATTGTATTAGCAGACTTTCCTTATTCTGGTCTGGCTATGCTTGATGCTCTGCATCATTTAACCCTGCCGACCATTGTTCTGGCAATGTACCCAACCACTGTATTAGTGCGCTTTACACGAGAGTCAATGTTGCATGTGCTTGAGCAAAGTTTTATTAAAACTGCCCGAGCCAAAGGCTTAAACCGTGCCCAATTAATTATGCATCATGCCTTACGTAATGCCTTATTACCGGTTATAAAACAAATTGGTTTGCAGTTTAGTACCTTGATCACTCTGGCGATGATCACCGAGGTGATTTTTTCATGGCCAGGTGTTGGCCGTTGGTTAATTGATAGTATTTATCAACGAGACTACCCTGCTATTCAAGGTGGCTTATTAGCGGTATCGATGTTTGTAATTCTGGCGACTATTATTGCAGAATTAACCTATACCTTGTTCGACCCGCTGTCACGGAATCAAGCGCATGGCAAAGTTTAATTTATTTTCAGAAGAGTCAAACAAATCGCCATTAGCGCGATTTTGGCGCAAATTTAAATCCAATCATCCTGCCTTAGTGGGGTTATGGATTTTTATCGCCTTTGCTATTTTAGCTGCGGCTGCGCCACTGATTGCACCATATGGGGTAAACCAGCAACACAGTGATGCGTTACTTATTCCTCCATCGTGGCATGAAATGGGCGATGTACGTTTTATACTCGGTACCGACGACTTAGGGCGTGATGTACTCTCACGGCTTATGAATGGCGCAACCTATACCTTTGGCTTATCAGTCATTGCTGCGCTGATCACCACTATCATAGGTGTGTTAGTGGGCACATTTGCCGGCATTAGCCGAGGTATTCGCTCAAGCTTTTTAAATCATCTACTTGATATAACCTTATCGATACCGTCTTTATTATTAGCGATTATTATTATTGCGATATTAGGCCCAGGCCTGATGAATACCGTGTGGGCGATTATTTTAGCGCTTTTGCCACAATTTATTCATTCTGTGCGTAACCTCATCGTTACTGAGCTTAATAAAGATTACATTACTGCATTTAAACTTGATGGCGCATCGAATTGGCATATTCTCTCCAGAGGGATTTTTCCAAATATTTATGAGCATATTGTGGTTATTTTTACTATGGCATTATCAACCGCTATTTTAGATATTTCCGCTTTGGGCTTTTTAAAACTAGGGGCACAACCACCAACCACAGAGTGGGGTGCAATTTTAGCTGAAAACCTGGGTTTAATTTATTTAGCACCTTGGACCGTTGGCTTACCTGGGGTATTACTCTTTTTAGCGGTGCTGTCGACCAACTTAGTGGGCGACGGGCTACGCCAAGTGCTCAAAGCACGTAAGGCTGACTAAATGCAATTACTTGATATACGAAACTTAACCATAGAGCTGCGCACCTCTGATACTGTTATTCGCGCCGTAGATAGAGTGAACTTGAGCCTCAAAGAAGGTGAAGTACATGCGTTAGTGGGCGAATCTGGCTCAGGTAAAAGCTTAATTGCCAAAGCCATTGTGGGTGTATTAAATAAACGCTGGCACATTACCGCCGACCGAATGCATTGGCGCGGCGTAGATTTAATGCGTCTATCAAACGAACAACGACGTAAAATTGTTGGTAGTGACATCGCAATGATTTATCAAGATCCCAGTCGCTGTCTTGATCCAACCGCAAAAATATTTGAGCAAATAGCCGAAACGCTCCCAGAAATAGCAAACTCCGGGTTTTTCTTAAAGCGAAACCGCGAACGTAAAGACCGAGTTAAAGCGTTGATCCATAAAGTGGGCATTAAAGATCACGAAAAAGTACTATCGAGCTACCCTCACGAGCTCTCAGAAGGCGTTTGTCAAAAGGTCATGATTGCTATGGCCATTGCTCGTACACCTAAGTTACTGATTGCCGATGAACCAACCACCGCGCTGGAAAGTACCACCCGCGCGCAAGTATTTCGGTTATTAAAAAGTTTAAATCAACTTAAAAACATGTCAATTTTAATGATCTCCCATGAACTTGAAGAAATCATTAATTGGTCCCATGGTATGCATGTACTTTACTGCGGGCAAATGGTTGAAGCAGGTCCAACCCAGCGTATTTTTGCCCAGCCTCGCCACCCCTATACGCAAGCATTATTAAAAAGCTTACCGGATTATGAGCAAGGGCTTGCCCATAAAGAACCTTTTTATGCACTAAAAGGTACAATCCCAACCTTGCAGCATTTGCCTATAGGATGTCGCCTTGGTCCTCGCTGTCCGCAGGCACAAAAAGCTTGTGTAGTAACACCGCCTTTAACTAAACAACATGGTCATAGTTATGCGTGTCATTTTCCATTGATTAAGGTGATGAAATAATGCAACCTCTGTTAAAAGTGCAAGCCTTGTCAAAAAGCTTTAACCTGCGTGCTGGGTTATTTTCACGTAAGCGTTTTGAGGTATTAAAAAACATCTCGTTTTGTTTAGAGCAAGGTGAAACACTGGCTATTATTGGCGAAACTGGCTCTGGTAAAAGTACCCTAGCAAAATTACTCGCTGGAGCAGACAGCGCAGATGCTGGGCAAATCCTACTCGATGGCAACATCATCGAAAACAAAGGCGTTCGCGATCAGCAATGCCGCCATATTAGAATGATTTTTCAAGACTCCGAAGCCTCGCTAAACCCAGGTTTAACGATCGGCGATATGCTCGACGATTGCCTGCAATATAATACTTCTTTGGATAAAGTAACTCGCGCTGAAAAAATCACCGCAACACTGTCTAAAGTAGGTTTATTAAACGACCATCAGTATTACTACCCACATATGTTTAGTGGCGGTCAGCTGCAACGTGTCGCTCTAGCACGTGCATTAATACTCGACCCTAAGGTTGTGGTACTTGATGAAGCATTATCGTCTCTGGACCCTTCTGTACGTGCACAAACCGTCAACCTGCTACTCAAGCTTCAACAGGACACGGGTCTCAGTTATATCTTGATCACTCACCACTTAAGTTTAGTACGCCACATCAGCGATCAACTTGTAGTACTCGATCACGGTGAAATTGTTGAATACGGTAGAACCGAGGATGTATTCCAAAAGCCAAAATCAAAAGTCACTCAGAAGTTGTTGAGTTGCTAAAAAAAGGTTCTAGGTTCTAGGAAAAGCCAGAGCAGTTAAGGGATATATATCTATCGCTGTTTGTGGTTAAAAAACGAAAGCCAATAGTAAAGCGGATTTATCAACCGCTTTATGCGAAATGAGAACATCGTATTTGGGATAGTGCTTACGTTTAACTCAGAAATAGTAGGTTCTGGAAAAATAGAACCTTAATCAACTCCAAACAGTCTGAAAAATCATCTATTTGTTGGCTTGGTTGGAAACAGGTTCTTGGTGATTACTAAAATAACGCCGAACACTTCCGCTAATGTACCACCCATATATAAATTTAACGACCATTCATCAAAAGCCAGCCAACCAAATCCTACGCAAAAAAATATAATATTCATCACGATAAGTTGGCCTATAAGTATTTTAATAAACCAATTGGCATAGGATTTTTTTAATTCTCTATCTGCTTTTGAATCTTCAACTTTCTCTGAAACTAAAGGATCTGTCGGGGTAGTTTTACTTTTATCTTGCAGGCTCGCTTTTATTAACGATGCTAAATTTCCCTTTTCTTGTACCGTCATTATAAAAGCCTCAATGCTTTTAATCTATGCTTAAGCGCTTCATGAGAAACCCCGAAATACATTGCTAAATTAAAATGATTTTTACCTGAACGCAATAATTTTTTTAAAATTGCTTCAGGCATTAATAAGTTAGCTGCGAACTGATTTGCAAATATTTCATCAGCATCAGTTCCGTTTGAAGCATTTGGGCCTCTTAAGTCAACATACTCATATTCAAGGCTTTCATCGTTAGACTCAATCCTGGAAACGTAATGACCTAATTCATGTGCGCAGGTAAATCGTTTTCGGTTACTGTGATCAGCATGATGTAAAGCGATGATCGGATCAGCACCAGCCTCTTTAATCAAGGCGCCGGAAACACTAGGTGGGAGTTCTGTATCCAAAACTTGTAATCCCATTTTTTTAGCTATCGAGACAGGATCAACAGGAAAGTCCTGATTAAGCCAAAGTGTTTCAAGTACTTTGTTAGCTTCAGTTTGTGGATTCAAGTTCATATAATTTCCTCAACTAGAAATTTCTGTTGTGTTTATACAGATAAAAGCAAAAAAACGTCAATTGCACTGATAATATATACAGTAGTTAATATTCAGTTTTTTACCAACATACATTTTAACACTATCACATAATTCTTAGTGTGTTTTTCTGCCATTCTAATATCAATAATAATTGTCACAACTGCTATTTAAAACTTCACAGGCGCAAAGGCTTTCGTTGCACGCTACCCAATTTTGTAAACTAAACTCGAACCTAGCACCTTTAACCTAGTACCTTTAGCCTTTAACCTTTCACCTTTCACCTAGTACCTATATATTCTACCCACAAAAAAAGCGCCATTAGGCGCTTTTTTAGGTTTGCTTAATTAACTATTACTCTGTGGCGGCTTGCGCTTTAGGTAAGTTTAATTCTGCATTTGCTTTTAAAGCTTCAATGAATACCATGTAGTTTTTGTTAACTTGGGTCATAGTAATATTTTGCTTAAGTTGCGCTTCAATTTCACCTTCAACAGTGGCGTTAGTCACGGCTTTTAAGGCTACAATTGCGGCATCACCGTTATTTAATTCAACTTTTTCAACTACTGGTGTGTCACCAGTTGGGTGTGCCATTTTAAAGGCATGTTGAACGATTGCAGGCGAAACAGTGTAAGCTTGACGAGTTAGTGCCGCTTCTTGACGAAGTTCTAAGCTTTGCTCAGTTACTAGGTCATTTAAGCTCTTGCCAGCTTCAATTTCAGCATATAGTGTTGTTGCTTTTTCTTTCGCAAGCTCTGATGCTTTATCACTAACTAAACGTGCTTTAATTTGCTCTGATACATCAGCAAGTGCTTTTGTTGCAGCTGGTACATGCTCTTTAACACGCACTAACACAACATGCTCATCGCCCACTTCGATAACTTCAGAGTTCATTTTATCTTCAAGCACATCTGGTGAGAATATTGCAGCTAATACCGCTGGTGTATTAAGCGGCGCAGGTAGAGAATTACGGTCAACTAATGCTGTTGTTTGTACTTCAACACCGGCAACTTCTGCAGCATCAACTAAGGTATCTGAAATTTCAAATGCAATAGCGCCCATTTCTGTTTGCTTTTCATAGAATGCATTTACTTTTTCAGTACGCTCAAGATCAGCACGTAAATCAGCTTTAACAGTGTCATACGCTTTTACTTGTTGGCTCTGAATATCAGTTAACTGAATAATATGGTAACCAAACTCAGATTGTACAACGTCTGAAAAATCCCCTTTATTTGCTAATGCGAATGCCGCATCTTCAAAAGCAGGATCCATCATGTCACGTTCGATCCAATCTAAGTCACCACCCATTTCAGCACTAACAGTATCATCAGATGATGATTCTGCTAATGCCGCAAAATCACCGCCTTGTTGTAATTGTGCTAACAAGTCTTCTGCTTTGGCTTTTGCTGCATCATCGTCTTCACTGTTATCAATTAAGATATGCGATACACGGCGTTTTTCAGGTTCGACGTATTGTGCTTTGTTTTGATCATAATATGCTTTAACGTCTGCTTCGCTAACATGAGTTTCAAGTGTTAAGTTAGCTGCATTTAAATCAATGTAGTTTACTGATACTTGCTCTGGCGCTAAAAACTGCGACATATTTAGATCATAGTAATCGGCAATTTCTTGCTCTGTTACTGTCACGTTTTGCTGTAAAGACTCTTTGCTGATCACGACATAGTCAATACTGCGCGTTTGCTGTTGTAGCGCAACGGCATTAGTCAGTTCGCTATTTAGAGCAAAATCGGTACCTGCAACCGCTGAAATTAGCTGGCTACGAGTCATTTCTTCACGTAAATATTCACGAAATGCGTCAGGTTGAAAGTTCATTTGACGGATAACTTGTAAGTAACGATCGTTGTTAAATTGCCCACCAATTTGGAAGTATGGCAATTCTAAAATCGCTTTACGAACACTGTCGTCACTAACACGTAAGCCAAGTTCGGCCGCTAGTTGAGTTTGCAATTCTTGTTGTACTAGACGGTCAACGACGCCTTGACGAATTTGTGCCATATAAGTTGGATCAGCAGCAATTTGTGCAAAGTATTCGCCAAATTGTTGCTCTAAACGTGCACGTTCGTTTTGGAACGCACGGCTAAACTCGGTTTGGCTTATTTTAACTCCATTTACTTCAGCTACGGGCTGCTCTGTGGTTTGACCTAAGTAACCACCGATCCCTGCTAAGGCAAAAGATAAAATCACCGCGCCTAAAATAATTTTAGCTACCGGTCCTTGTGAACCTTCTCTGATTTTCTCAAGCATTTATTTATCTCTATTCTATTCGAGGCAGAAATCGCCTTGCTTATGTAAAAAAAGCGTATCTTACCAGATACGCTTTTTTACTTGAAGCAGTTGGCGAGAAAGAACGTTAATTAAGCTGTAAAAGCGATTAACTTCTTACACTACCAAACTAACTCACTAAAGAGCAGTGATTAGCTGTTACATGCATCTTTAAGCGCTTTACCTGCTTTAAAAGCTGGGATAGTCGCTGCAGCGATTTGAATTGTTTCGCCAGTTTGTGGGTTACGGCCTGAACGTGCAGCACGTTCACGTACTGAGAAAGTACCGAAACCAACCAATGCTACTGAATCGCCATCTTTAAGAGCGCCAGAAACAGCCTCGATGAATGAATCAAGTGCACGACCCGCAGCCGCTTTAGAAATGTCAGCATCAGCTGCGATTTGATCGATTAATTGAGATTTATTCACAATATCATCCTCTTTCATTGTTATTATCAAGAGCGATTGTTTTTTAAACTAACATCACTATTTTGAAAATTTTAGAGCAAACTTTTTCATGCTCATACGATTGTAATTTTTCTTCAGCCTAGGCCACATAAGGCCTCGGCTTGAAAACCAGTGCTTAACTTATCATACCATCTAGATTTGAAAAGCCCTTTAAAGCACTTTTTTTCGCTTTTTTACTGGTTTTTTGATGTTTCGACTGAAAAACTCTCAACTGGGTGTACTAAAGCCAGTTTTAAAACCTCATCAATCCACGTAACTGGGTGAATATCAAGTCCTGCCAATACATTGTCAGGGATCTCTTTTAAGTCACGTTCGTTAATTTTTGGAATAATGACCGTTTTAATTCCACCGCGATGAGCGGCTAATAGTTTCTCTTTTAAGCCACCAATTGGTAATACTTCACCACGTAAGGTGATTTCGCCCGTCATCGCCACATCAGCACGTACCGGGTTACCTGTAAGACTTGATACCAAACCTGTTACCATCGCGGCGCCAGCACTTGGTCCATCTTTTGGAGTTGCCCCCTCAGGTACGTGAACGTGAATATCACGTTTTTCGTAAAAATCACTGTTAATACGAAATGCATCAGCGCGATTACGTACAACTGTCATAGCTGCTTGAATCGACTCTTGCATTACATCGCCTAGTGACCCGGTGTAGCTTAGTTTACCTTTGCCTGGTACTGCGGCACATTCGATGGTCAGCAAATCACCGCCCACTTCAGTCCACGCTAAACCTGTAACTTGGCCAATGCGATCGCCGTCTTCAGCTTTACCATAATCATAGCGCTGCACACCTAAGAAATCTTCAAGGTTGTCAGCGTTAATAGTGACTGTTTTAGTGCCTTTTTCAAGCAAGATATTCTTCACCGCTTTACGGCATAACTTAGATATTTCGCGTTCTAAGTTACGTACGCCCGCTTCACGGGTGTAATAACGAATAATGCCGATGATTGCACTGTCTTCGATGATTAATTCGCCATCTTTTAAGCCATTGCGTTTAACTTGTTTAACAATTAAATGCTCTTTGGCAATATTCAGCTTTTCATCTTCGGTATAACCCGATAACCGGATCACTTCCATCCGATCCAATAACGGACCAGGAATGTTAAAGCTGTTTGATGTAGCAACAAACATTACGTCAGATAAGTCATAATCGACTTCTAAGTAATGATCCGCAAAATGGCTATTTTGCTCAGGATCAAGTACTTCAAGCAGTGCCGATGCAGGATCGCCACGCATATCTGATGACATTTTGTCGATTTCATCTAACAAGAATAATGGATTTTTAACGCCCACTTTACTCATGTTTTGAATCAACTTACCTGGCATTGAACCTATGTAAGTACGACGGTGACCACGAATTTCTGCTTCATCACGAACACCACCTAGTGCCATACGAATATACTTACGCCCTGTCGAGCGAGCAATCGATTGACCTAATGACGTTTTACCAACACCTGGTGGACCCACAAGGCACAAAATTGGTCCTTTGAGTTTATTGGTACGCTGTTGCACGGCGAGATATTCAATGATGCGTTCTTTGACTTTATCAAGACCATGATGGTCGCTGTCTAAAATCTTTTGTGCGCCCGCTAAGTCTTTTTTCACTTTCGAACGTTTTTTCCATGGCACATTAATTAATGTGTCTATGTATGAACGTACAACCGTGGCTTCTGCCGACATAGGCGACATCATTTTAAGCTTAGCAAGTTCAGAGTTCGCTTTTTCTTGTGCGTCATTGCTCATACCTGATTCTTCAATGCGCTTTTTCAGTGCTTCGAATTCATCTGGTACGTCGTCAAGCTCGCCTAATTCTTTTTGAATGGCTTTCATTTGCTCATTGAGGTAATACTCACGTTGCGACTTTTCCATCTGCTTTTTAACGCGGGTACGAATTTTTTTCTCAACTTGCAATAAGTCGATTTCACCTTCCATCAACGCCATTAAATATTCAAGACGTTCTGTAACATTGGTGATTTCGAGTACTTTTTGCTTTTCAGGCACTTTCAGCGGCATGTGCGCTGCCATAGTATCGGCAAGGCGCGGCGCTTCATCAATGCCACTGACCGAGGTTAACACCTCTGGTGGTATTTTTTTATTTAGCTTTACATAGCCTTCAAACTGACTGATGGCACTGCGAATAAATACATCTTGCTCTTGCTCATCGATTTCTTCTGAACCAATAAACTGCGCATTAGCAACAAAAAAGTCTTCATTATCAATAAAGCTTTCTAGTTTTGCTCGCTGTGTGCCTTCAACCAGTACTTTGACTGTGCCATCAGGAAGTTTAAGCAATTGTAATACCGTGGCTATGGTACCAACACGGTAAATATCATCTTGCTCAGGCTCATCCACGGTCGCGTCTTTTTGCGCAACAAGGAAAATTTGTTTGTCTTTATCCATTGCCGCTTCAAGGCATTTTATTGATTTTTCACGGCCTACAAAAAGCGGGATCACCATGTGCGGATATACCACGACATCGCGCAGTGCTAGCACCGGGATTTCGACTCGATCTGTTCTCTCAAGCGTCATTATTTTTCTCTTCGCTCTTCATTTATTTTAAAGATTACTCAAGTATATGGGGATAACCTAAGTAAAGTTCAACAATTTAACGCAACTGGATTAAATAAATTATAAAAAAAGGAGCACTAGGCTCCTTTTTATTATCAAAATGAGTAAATTTTACTCAGACGCTGCTTTATCTTGGCTAGCGCTTTGATAAATCAAAATAGGATCTGATTCACCTTTGATCACGGTTTCGTCAATCACTACTTTGCTGACGTTTTCCATTGAAGGAAGTTCGTACATAGTATCAAGTAACACCGCTTCAACGATTGAACGAAGACCACGGGCACCTGTTTTACGCTCCATCGCTTTATGAGCGATAGCACGCAGTGCGTCATCACGGAATTCAAGTTCAACGTCTTCCATACCAAATAATGCGCCGTACTGTTTCGTTAAGGCGTTTTTAGGCTCATTTAATATTTGCACTAAAGCCGACTCATCGAGTTCAGTTAACGTTGCCACAACAGGTAAACGACCGATGAATTCTGGGATCAAACCATATTTCACTAAATCTTCTGGCTCAACATCTTTAAATGTTTCACTTAAAGAACGGCTCGCCGCAGATTCTTTTACGTTAACCCCAAAACCGATACCGGTATTTTTATGGCTACGCTGCTCAATCACTTTATCAAGACCAGAGAATGCGCCACCACAGATGAATAAAATTTTAGAGGTGTCTACCTGTAAAAACTCTTGCTGTGGGTGTTTACGTCCGCCTTGTGGTGGCACAGATGCCACAGTACCTTCAATTAGTTTAAGCAGTGCTTGTTGCACGCCCTCACCAGATACATCACGAGTGATCGACGGGTTATCAGATTTACGTGAAATTTTGTCAATCTCATCAATGTAAACAATACCACGTTGCGCTTTTTCTACATCGTAATCACATTTTTGTAGCAACTTTTGAATGATGTTTTCAACATCTTCGCCCACATAACCAGCTTCAGTTAGTGTGGTTGCATCGGCCATTGTAAACGGCACATCTAATAAACGCGCTAACGTTTCAGCTAATAATGTTTTACCACTGCCGGTTGGGCCAATAAGTAAGATATTACTTTTGCCTAACTCAATATCCGTTTTACCGGTTTGATTACGCAAACGTTTGTAGTGATTGTAAACCGCTACTGACAGTACTTTTTTGGCGTGATCTTGACCAATAACATAATCATCTAAATGATTACGAATTTCTTTTGGTGCAGGCAGTTTATCAGAGGTATTGTGCTTTGGCGCAATGTCTTTGATCTCTTCCCTGATAATGTCGTTGCATAGCTCAACACATTCATCACAAATGTATACTGAAGGGCCAGCAATTAACTTACGAACTTCATGCTGGCTTTTGCCACAAAAAGAGCAGTATAACAATTTATTACTTTTGTCGCCGTCTGTAGGAGTGTCAGACATTCAGCTACCTCATCTTATTCGTTGGCTGCCAAACTACTTAGCAGCTATTTTAATACGCTTAACTATACCAAAAAATATTGGTTTTCACAGTGTAAACAGCTCAAGCTAGCACCGTTAGTTACCAGCTTGTATTTGTTACTTGCTGTCGCGACTAGTAAATACCGCATCAACTAAACCATAATCAACAGCTTGGCTGGCGCTCATGAAGTTATCACGGTCTGTATCTTTTGAAATCACATCTAATGGTTGGCCGGTATGCTCTGCCATTAAACGGTTTAGTTTATCTTTAATAGACAAAATTTCTTTGGCGTGTATTTCAAAATCAGATGCTTGACCTTGGAAACCGCCTAATGGTTGGTGGATCATCACGCGTGAATTAGGTAAACAATAACGTTTGCCTTTTGCACCAGCAGTCAATAAAAATGCTCCCATGCTCGCCGCTTGGCCAACACAAATAGTGCTTACATCTGGTTTAATGAAATTCATAGTGTCATAAATCGCCATACCCGCAGTCACTGAACCGCCTGGCGAATTAATATATAAAAAGATGTCTTTTTCTGGGTTTTCTGATTCTAAAAATAGCATTTGCGCTAAGATCAGATTAGCCATGTTGTCTTCAACTTGACCTGTTAAAAAAATGATTCGCTCTTTTAATAGTCTCGAATAAATATCATACGAGCGCTCGCCTTTCGCTGTTTGTTCAACAACCATAGGTACTAATGCATTGAGTGGATCTGTAATACCAGTGTTCATATTTATCTAATTCCTTATGCGCTTATACTTATCCTTATTATAAGGAAGCATAGTTATTTTTTGGCGAAATTGAAGGCCACAAACTAAAATGGCTCGGGCACACTGCATAATACAGAGTAACACGAGCCATTTAATCGTTAGCGAGGGCTTAAGTCAATGACTTATTAAGCACCTTGCTGTGGATTCATGATGTCATCAAATGCTTTTTCAACGTCAGTCACATTTGCTTTAGCTAAAATAGCTTCAACAGCTTGCTCTTCCATTGCTACATTACGCATTTGTTGCATAAGTTGATCATTTGCTTTGTAGTATTCTACAACTTCAGTTGGATCTTCGTATGCAGAAGCCACTGTTGCAATTAATGCTTCAACTTTTGAATCATCAACTTTGATCTCGTTCGCTTTAATTACTTCACCTAATAATAGGCCAGTCTTAACGCGTGTTACTGCTTGTTCATGGAACAACTCTGCTGGAAGCTCAGGCATGTTTTTAGCGTCGCCACCAAAACGTTGTGCAGCTTGTTGACGTAGTGCATCAATTTCTTGATCTACTAGGGCTTTAGGCACGTCGATTTCGTTGTTAGCTAAAAGACCTTTAATTGCTTGGTCTTTCACGTTAGCTTTAACCGCTTGGTCAAGTTCACGTGTCATGTTCTTTTTAACTTCTTCTTTAAGAGCGTCAACACCGCCTTCAGTTACACCAAACTTAGTTGCGAATTCTTCGCTAAGTTCAGGTAGCTCTTGCGCTTCAACTTTCTTCACTGTGATAGTGAATTGAGCTGCTTTGCCTTTAAGATTTTCAGCATGGTAATCTTCAGGGAAAGTTACGTCAGAAACAACTTCTTCGCCTGCTTTTTTACCTACGATGTTATCTTCAAAACCTGGGATCATACGACCTTGACCAAGTTCTAATGGGAAGTCTTCAGCTTTTCCGCCTTCGAATACTTCACCGTCGATAGTACCTACGAAATCAACCGTTACACGGTCTTTTTCGCCAGCAGCTACATCAACTTCAGCCCATGATGCATGTTGCTTACGAAGTGTTTCTAGCATGTTTGCTAAATCTTCGTCAGTTACAGTTGCTGCTGGTTTTTCTACAGTGATTTTATCTAAACCTTGAACTTCAACTTCAGGGTAAACTTCAAATGTTGCAGAAAATTCTAAATCTTTACCTGCTTCAAGTGCTTTAGGAGCAAATGTTGGTGCGCCAGCAGGGTTAATTTTTTCAGCTACGATAGCTTCATAAAAATTACGTTGCATTACTTCGCCAGCAACTTCCTGACGAACTGCGCCACCGTAACGTTTGTTGATTACAGACGTTGGTACTTTACCAGGACGGAAACCATCAATACGCTGGGTTTTAGACAGTTGTTGTAAGCGTTTTTTTACTTCGGTCTCAACGTTCTCTGCAGGAACGGTGATGGTCAGACGGCGCTCAAGGCCTTGAGTCGTCTCAACAGAAACTTGCATGATATACCTCAATCTTCAATTTTGGCGACTGTTCGCCTTCCTTACAAACACGGTAATCACTATGCGTTTTGGCACGTTTAAAGTCATTAAAGCGACTTATCAACCCCATCTTCACTATAAGATACCAATGCTGCTCTGCCCTTCGGGCACTATGTTAAACAATAGACGCGGCATTATAACCTAATATTTATGATAGTCGAGTCTAGGGGGCAATTATTTGGTCAGATAGCGGATTAAGCAAGCATAGCGGATAAAAAGTAGGCGTTTAAGTTAGCAAGTTAGCAAGTTAGCAAGTTAGCAAGTTAGCAAGTTAGCAAGTT
>NZ_JACJFK010000025.1:0-75327 GCF_014164535.1 Pseudoalteromonas sp. SG41-2
TGCTGGCGAGGGTCGTCAATTGATTCGAAATATTTAAATAGTTGAATATCAGGCATGGGGGCTCCTTAAAAAGGAGTATAAGATCATACTTTTAAGTCAAGGTAAAGTTCGTGATCTTGCCCTGGGTTTATAGCGAGAGTTTTGTCGAAGTATTCACAAGGCATAAAAAGCCGAAGGCTTAAAACGCTTTGGCTAAAATATACTGGAGTAGAACACTTTAATAAAAATGAAGACCTGCAGGGGCATGCCTGCCAAACAGGGCTTATCTATTCATCTTTGCGTGAACTTATTAAGGGGCTGATTTGGATATCCCTGGGGCTTTTGTTTCAATCAGTTTATAGCATGTTAGGGATAATTGGCTTCATTGGTGGTATTTATTATCTATTTTTAGCCCTTGGTCAGGTTCAAAAAATTGAAATACCAAAAAACCCAGCTGAAGCCATTCAATCAATAGAAGCACAGCTTGATGAAATGGAACTTAACAAGTCAAGCAAGAAGGACGCGCAAACCGCGCGTGCCTCTTCTTGAAGCATTAGCTTTTAAGGAAGAATCGTGGATAGATTGCAAGTAGCATTAATTGCTTTAGTAGTTGGTTGGGGCTTATCACAACTGACGGAACTAATAAAATCAAAATCTAAAATTAAAAAACTAAAGTTAGCTATATCTACAGAATTAAAAGATTTAGAAATACTTCTTGGTGAGCGTAGTGAAACTGCTAAGAAATCAGCTTTAGAATACGGTCATAATCACAACTATAGTTGCTCGCTAGGTGCTCCTGTTTCAACACCTGTTCTTGACGCTTTTTATTGTGATGTTGCTGATAGTTTTACTGAGGAACAACGATACAATATTCGTGTATTCCGTGATCATATCCGAGCATACAATTCAATTGTTGAATTTATAGAAAAAAATAGTTCGGGTACAGCAACTCAAAACAATATAGTATTTAAACTTTTTGAAGCATATAAACAGACAGCCTTTGCATCTATATATATTCACGAGGCTAATAAAGTTGGTGGTATTGTTAAGGTTCTTGATGACCACGAAAACTTGGAACAATTGCGCAGTGAGCTGCCGGGTTTAATTGATCAACTTGCAATTAAAAGCTAATAAACGCTTTAACCACATAGGACGCACAACAGTAGGCTTGCGCTCCTTCGTCGCTAATTTTAGCCTTCTACTTTGCGCTGGTTAAGCGAAGCGTTACTGATTAAATACTCTACGTGTTTATGTCCAAAAGAGAAACCAAAGGGGTCACCCATTAGAAAGTTCTGGTCAAGCAGGCTGCCGTGTTTTCTTGATCTTTTTGGAACAAAGATGACACCCACCCTAAAGTTTGTATTTCCCCTATTTTTTACTAGCTTTAAATTAGTATGAAAAACAAATAGGGTGTTCCATGGCAATTGCAAGAAAGCGTCAAGTAAGTTTGATTGATACAAAGTACTATCATTGTATTTCACGCTGTGTACGCCGTGCTTTTTTATGCGGTGAAGACCGTTTTACAGGTCAGTCCTATGAGCACCGCAGAGGCTGGGTAGAAGATAAACTACTCGCATTGGCTAAGGTATTTTGCATTGATGTGTGTGCGTATGCAGTGATGAGCAATCACACACATTTAGTGTTGTATGTTGATGATAAAAAAGCCAAACGCCTTAATGACAAAGCCATTATTCTACGCTGGCATAAGCTGTGTAAAGGCACGTTATTGACGAAAAAATATTTGCAAGGTGAAAAATTAAGTAAATCAGAGCTCATCTTTTTTAATCAAACGGTTGAGCAATATCGAGAGCGGTTATCCAGTATTAGCTGGTTTATGCGGTTGTTAAATGAAGATATTGCCCGCAGAGCCAATAAAGAAGATAACTGCACAGGCCGATTCTGGGAAGGTCGCTTTAAATAACAAGCTCTACTAGATGAAGCAGCACTTGCAGCCTGTATGGCCTATGTTGATTTAAACCCAATAAGAGCAAAAATAGCCAACACGCCAGAAGAATCAATCCATACCAGTGTGCAAAAACGAATTGAAAGTGCAACCACAGGTAAGCAACCTAAAAAGCTATTACGTTTTGCAGGGATGCCACGGCAAAGAATGCCAAAAGGACTCCCGTTTGAGCTTAAATCGTATTTTGAACTTGTTGAATTAACGGGCCGTGTAATGCGAGAAGATAAGCGAGGATACATTGAAAACACATCCCTTCCTTTATTAGAGCGAGTCAATATTAGCCCAGAGAACTGGTTAAAACTCACAACGCAATTTACCCGCGTGTTCCATGGCGCTGTTGGAAGACCTTCGTCACATGAAAGCTATTGTGATAATTTAGGAAGGAAACGAAGAGCGAATATGAGTAACTGTGAAAAGTTACTTGCATGAGAATCAAACTACTCAGTAAAAATTTAAAACTGCATCATGCAGTTATTGTCATGCATGTAATTTAGGTTTAATAGTGACAATGACCTATTTAATGGATGAGGTGAAAGTAACCAAGTAGCAAAAGATATATTTTAGCCTAAAAGAGTAAATTTAGTGACACAGTTTTGCTTGTTCAATAAGAGTGGCTGTCTGCGTTAGTTGTTTACGTGTTTAGTGACTTTTGCGCGAACAAAACTACCAGATGCAGCAGTAAGCTTACTTCGTGCCGCATAAATGCTTGTTTTTGATAAGGCATGTTGCTGGCAAAACTCAGTAATAGTTAAATAGCTGTCTTGTTGTTCTTCGATAATGTTGCGCCACTGCTCAAGGCTACGTATTTTTCTCATGGCTATCTCCTAATTGAAATTAAGAAATAGTTTAATCGGTTTGACGAGTTACTGGCAGGTGCACTTTGCTAGACGCTTACGTTAGAAACCTCCGGCTACCCGATTAGTTGCCACTTAATCACAGCTAAATCGATTTTAAAGTTAATAGTTTTTTTCTGTACTCATCATTGAACTGTAATTCGGAAAAATGATCATCAATACGCTTAACACTATCTATAATAGGCTTAATTTCATCCCATGTATCAATCATAACCTTATGATACCTAACCATTCCAGGTCTTTGAAGACTACCAGCTAGAAAGAAATCATCTGGCAACTGAGGATTCATCTGCCTATTCTTTCTAAGCCAGAAAAGACCAACAGTATAAGATGACCATGAAGTTATATTGATGAGCTCGAGTCGACCTATTATTGTTAATTTAGAATATAGCTCGAAGATCAATGGTGTTGTTTGCTCAAGCCGAATTAACGGAGGCGGATGTGAGCCTTCAGGTACTTCTGTTGGAATATATGAATTAACCCCATGAAATCTATAAAGTACAAGTGCTAGAACAGAAGAGAAAGACCTAACCTCAGATTTAAGTTCGTCTTCTTCGAAGTGACGAAGTAAAGCCCTAAGGCATGAAACCATAGCGTAATAATCTGCAGCCATTTCCGTAACATGTGAAACCGCTGAAGCTTTTCCGGATAGCTTAGTATTAGTTTCGCTATCGTTTGCAGCGCAATCAACAATCTTGTTGCCTACATTACAATTATATAAAGATCGTATATGCCCATGCTCTTGAATTAGATGCCCTAGCTCATGGAATAATATCCATGTAATGCCGCTTATAAACATGTTTTTACAGCAATGCTCTTTAGTCGATTCAGTAGATAGGGTCTTTGGGTATTCAAAATCTTGGAAAATAACATCAAATTTTTGATTGTTTGCGCCATAACCAATATAGAGATGATAATCTTCTATATCGCGATAAAGCAAGATTGCAGTCTCGTATGTTAGGCCAATAAAATGTTTTGGTGGGCCGCTTACATCAGGATCGGCAGCGGCATATGCATAAAAGCACCTTTTTTCACTCCAGCGAATTGATAGATTGCCATTTAGTCCCTTATATAAATTTGAATTTAAATCACCAGTAATCTTAGAAAAAACATCACATGCTAAATCTATAATATCGCTATCTTTCAATGGTTCTTTCCTTAGAATTTGGTAAAGATTCTCTAATTTGAGTGCCGCTGCATCATGGCAACTAACGCTTTGCTAAGCAGCAGTTTGACTGTCCAGAGGAGGCGCGTTTTATTGCGCCGGAACGAGGCTTGAGCAACATATTAAGCCTTTGCATATGTAGCTACAGTTGTAAAATTAAATGGTTCATTTTCTCCGACACCTTCATTTTCAAACTCGACTAATAGCTCGCCAGAGATTTGATAGGTGCTAGGTGAAATTAGTTCTAGACTCAGCTTCTTTACATGACACCAATTATGAGCACAGCCGACATAAACAGAAGCCTCTGCATCAGTGTATATATCATGATTCATATCAATCCCATCCAAATTTTCTGGATTGGATAATTCAAGTTTGTACCAGTCGCAAACTATTAATGTTTCTAATGGCTGTTCTTCATAGTCCAAACCCGAATCAAAAGGCTCTAGTGGAATAGATATTTTATGGAAAAGAGTTTTCTCCAATCCAATGCTTTCGTTTTCAAACCAATAAGACTCAATTACTGCTGAAAGAGCTTTCGTCTTATTTTGAAGATTAATTTTATCCATAGCTCTCACAGAGGCTTAACGCCGCAATAAGCGGACTAAAATAGTGGGTTATAATGTGAAGCGAAGAGAAACCTAACTCACTGTTTTAGTCTCATTTAATTGCATTGTGTACTCCCGACATGGGCATTGACTTATGAGGTGAAAGTCCTCTGTAGGAAGATCACCGCTTAAATAACATGCTGTTATTAAACGATAGACACTCGCAAATGGCAAGGGCTAAATCGCGAGAGATAGTTTGGAGGAAGTCGCTAGCATTCTTTATAAAAGTAAGTGGGAGCTGATGAACAAAAAATCATATGAGGCATAGGCTGAAGACGAGCTAATACAAAATAGCGAAGTCATGTGATCTAACGGCCGCTGTAGGGTAATAATGTGCTACTGGCGGCAATGGCGCTCTTTCCAAAGGAATAGTCCACACCAAAGTACGCAGTTTAATGAAATTGGGTGTTAGTGAGCGACTCGTCATAGCATGTGGTATCACCAGTACCAAAAGTAGGCGCTTGGAAGCGAAGGCCCTTGTAGAAGCTCAAAAACAAAAGGAATTAACATTGCATTAGGCAATGATTACTTAGCTTCACAAGGGTTAGTGTCATTGAGAGATATTTGGATCAATATTCATTACGGGAGATGAACCGCCCATTGCACTTCCTGTTAATAAAAAGCGCATGATGGGTGGTGTGGTGGCTGGAGGTTAGAGACCTCCGGCTACCCGATTAGCTTTCTTGTGCTCCAACCTCTACAAAGCCGTACTGTTCCATCTCTTGATAAACATCTAGTAATTCACCATTTAATTGCTCAAGATATTCTTTTGCAACATGATAAAACAGGTCTTTATCAGCATCTTTTAAACTGATTGAAAACACACCCTTTTTCAAGCGCTCAATTAAACAGTTAAATGCAGACTTTACAGCATTAGGATCATCACTTGATATAGGGATTGATATTTGGGGTTCTTCTAGGATATTAATAAAGTAATCACCATCAATCGTAACCAACTCTGCTTCAATTGTTTCCATATATTTTCCCTCTCTCACCAAAAGCATTCTGCCCACCTTCAAGGGTTTTCATGCTGATTAGTTTCCAATCTAAAGTTTTTTCTGTATTTTCCAAACATATCAAGCTATTTGAAAATGGGTTTCCTGTATACGTGCCGTATCCATCTTTATCATGACATCTATAAATAGAGTTATAAGGCAATGTTCTGACAGCGACATTTGCATCATGAGTGGATATAAACACCATTTTACCTTGTATTGCTTTGTCATTTATTAGTGGAATAATTACATCATTAATATATTCATTACCAAGGCTTCTTTCTGGTTCATCTAGTAGGTAAATTTCTTTATCCTCAGCTAACTCACTATGTAAGTTAAGCATTGAACATTCACCATTAGAAGGAGAGTAATCCTCGCCAGATAAGGTGAATCGTCTCCAGAAAAGCAACAAATCAGAAAGACTTAATATTTTATCTATATCAACAATTGCATTTAATTCAGTAAGTGAGTCAAATAAATCATTAGATGTTGCTTTATCATTTATTGAGCCCATAATCCGAACAAATTCTTTTTGGTCTTGTTTTCGCATACTTTTCATTGATAAGTATTTAGACTCATGAATATCGCCATTCTGAAACTGAAAGCTAGTTGCACATTTTAGCAAACCCTTATCAGGGCCAAGAACACCAACGTTTTCTATTTTGTCTTGAATATTTTTATTGATATTTTCAATGACTTTTTTTGAATCCCGACCGATGTTCAACCTATTTGTCGCGAATATTTTAAAACCTGTCTCACTTGGTTTACTTCTTTCTCCTGTTTTACGGGTAACTTCGTCTCGAAAACATTGAGATGCACTGTCAGTTAATTTTGCACTCTTCCATTCAGAAAAAAGTTCCCAAGAGCCATTTTTAAGTTTCGATGAAAGCACATTTAAATCAGATATTAGGCTAGCTCGCTCTTCATCTGTCGTCACTTCATCTATAGAGGAATTAGTTTTAAGAAAATTTACCATATCCTGTACTTTACTATGTGCATCTTTATATTCATTGAACTTGCTGTCAGAATTTTCTGAAAGAAGAGTAGGAAGATCTTTTATCTTCATTCTTTTAGCGTTTTTGTTCTTGTTTTCTGAATTGAAGAATTCACGGTATTTATAAAGGCTTGTAATATCTAATTCTTTAGCTTTTCTAATCCGACTAATTTCTTCGTGACAGCAATCTACACCTTGTAAATCTATAGATTCTTCAATGTTTTTTCCTTTAATATCAAACCGATCTGCTAACTTGTCTGGTGCTGACTCAAATACAGAAGCCATTGTTCCACGATTAGAATAATGTTTGGCGATCGCTTCAAGAATTTTAGTTTTACCAGTCCCCTTAGGGCCAAAGATAATATTGATATCATTAAACGCTCGAATTTTAACCTTTGTTTCATCTTCGAAAGGTTGCAGCGTTAAAACTTCAGAGTGCTTACGCTCTATAGCTGTATCTATGGCGGGCACATCTTTTTCAAGTAAAAGACAAAAATGTTCAAAACTGTCTACAGACAACCTCAACTCAGGTAGCTCCCCTACAATTTCTGTATATTTATCCCAATCCCGCACATCAGAGCCATACATAGATTTGTGCCCATGGGCAATAAATATTCCCGCAGAGATGGAATTTGTTGCTTCTTTAATTACACGATTAGAGTTGATTCCCATACCCAATAGCTTGAGAATACTAGCTTCGCTCATATCAGGCTTTTTACCCAAATAATGTGCTACATATAATGGGTCAAGTTTTTCAAAAGATTCAACTGTATCTTCTAGTGAAATGGTAAACTCATCTGCGGATTTCCCTTCCGTCAATTGATTAATTATTTGATTAAACTCATCCCGTTTGTTAGGAGAAACAATAACTATCAAGTGAGACCTTTTTCCGTCATCGATTACATCTAACTCTATACCGGGCCAAATTTGAACAGCACCATCTAAACAAACTTCCATTTGATTGAATTGTTGTAAATCGAAAACATTATGGTTTGTTATAGCTAAGATTTTTACGTCAGTTGACAATACTATTTTAGAGAACTTTTCAGGTGTGACTTCTCTAGTAGGAGCATCTCCTTGCTTAGTTTTTCTAGTATGAACATGTATATCTATCTTCATGACATCCCTTATCTATGATTGAAAGCTAACAGCTTATCGAACACCGTTTTGTGTGGTTTATAACACCCCAAACGGCGTTTATTATATACTCTGATAATTCCACCAATAATTACTTTTGTAAACAAGTAATTAAAATAGCACGAATTTACAGTTTGTTATTTTTACCAAAACGGTGGTTAATGTATTCATGAAGAAAACTGGGAGTTTACCCATTTAAACAGGACTAAATTTAACTTTTTCAATGGCCGTTTTTAACTAATAGCAGCCTGTCAGTTGAACTCTAAATTTATTAGCTAAAAGTGTTAGAACAGATATGAGTTACTTCAGCTTATGCAACTTAAAAGGTTTGAGCAAAGCTAACTCAGTTAACTTTGCTTCTTCGTTTTTAAACTTTTTCTAGCACCTAAATCAACCCCTTATTTAACTTCATTACTTAGTGGTTGGTTATTGGCGAACTCAAGTGCATTATTTACGGTGATTTGCGCAATTTCACTCAATGCTTCTTTGGTAAAAAAGCCTTGGTGGCCGGTGACCAGTACGTTTGGAAAACTTACCAAACGCGAAAACACATCGTCTTGCATAATTTCATCACTGCGGTCTTTAAAGAATAGTTCTGACTCTTGTTCGTACACATCTAGCCCTAAATAACCCAATTTTTTAGTTTTAAGTGCGCCAATACAGGCTTTGCTATCAACTAATGCGCCGCGGGAAGTGTTTATAAGCATCACCCCTTGCTTCATTTTGGCAAAAGCGTGTTCGTTGATCATATGATGAGTTTGCTCGGTTAACGGGCAGTGTAAAGAGATCACATCGCTTTGACTTAATAAAGTGTCTAGATCACAAATTGTATAATTACCTGGTACTGCATAAGGGTCGCAAACCAATACATTTGCACCAAAGCCATTGAGTATATTTACTAAAGCCAAGCCAATTTTTCCACAGCCAATGATACCAATGGTTTTCTTGAATAAGTTAAAGCCAAGCAAGCCATTTAAATCAAAATTATCTTCACGGATACGGTTATAGGCTTTGTGAGTTTTGCGATTGAGGGTAAGCATTAATGCTACACAGTGCTCTGCAACTGCCTCAGGGCTGTAAGCGGGTACTCGGCATACTTTGATGTTATGGGCATGTGCCGCAGCTAGGTCAACGTTATTAAAGCCAGCACAGCGTAATAAAATACATTTCACGCCGAATTGAGCAAGCTGATCAATAACCGTTTTATCAACGATATCGTTTACAAATACGCATACAGCATCAAAGCCTTGGCTAAGTATGGCACTTTTCGCATCAAGAGATTGTTCAAAACGGGTTAATTTGATGCGTGTTTGATTGTTTAAACAGGCATCAAAAGATGCATGTTCATATTTTTGCGAACTGAAAAGCGCTACCGTTAGTTGCATCATTAATATTACTCTCTATGACCTGTTTCAAGGTGTCGGGTTTAGTGCGCGGTGCATAACGTACCGCCAATTGTCCCTCAGAGTTTATTAGAAACTTGGTGAAATTCCATTTTATAGCACGATTTTGTGCAATTCCTCGGGTATGTGCTTTTAAATAGTTAAATAACGGATGAGCATCAGGGCCGTTGACCATTACTTTACTAAACACAGGAAAACTAACATTAAACTGTTGTTGATAAAAGTCTTTAATATCAATGTTGTCTATTGGCTCATTGTAGTCAAATTGATTACACGGAAATGCTAACACAATAAACCCTTGTGCTTTATATTGCTGATATAGTTTTTCGAGTGCGCTTAACTGCACCGAAAAGTTACACTTACTGGCGGTATTGACGATTAAAATCGTTTTGCCTTTTAACTGACTTAAGGCAAAATTTTCGCCGTTATAAAGCGGGGCACTGAATTGATATATGCTATCCATAGGTTACCTATTTTGTTTCGTCCATGAAGAAATTTAATGAAGACTTTTTCATTCGCTTTTTTACTGTTCGGTTGAGATAATCAAATTATCTTTTTAAGTTACCACTGAAATAGGTCAATTTTATGTCAATGAAAGTCGCATTTATCGGTTTAGGTGTAATGGGTTATCCAATGGCGGGTCATTTAGCAACTGCCGGTCATCAAGTAACCGTGTATAACCGTACCACAGCAAAAGCACAGCAATGGGCAGAAAAATACGCAGGTCAGGTGGCATTAACGCCAGCAAAAGCCGCAGAACATGCAGATATCGTATTTATGTGTGTAGGTAACGATGATGATTTACGCTCAGTCGTTTATGGTGCTGACGGGGTGATTAAAGGTATGCAAGCAGGCACTATTTTAGTCGATCACACTACGACTTCAGCCGAAGTTGCGCGCGAAGTATCCGCTAATGCGGCACTAAAAGATATTGCGTTTATTGATGCGCCAGTATCGGGTGGTCAAGCTGGTGCTGAAAATGGTGTATTAACAGTCATGGCTGGTGGCGACTCAGCAGTGTTTGCAAAAGTACAACCAGTTATGGCGGCATTTAGCCGTTTTAGCCAGTTACTTGGCGAGGTTGGCTCTGGGCAGTTGTGTAAGATGGTTAATCAAATTTGTATCGCGGGCGTTGTACAAGGCTTGGCCGAGGGCTTACATTTTGCAAAACAAGCAGGCCTTGATGGCGAAAAAGTCATTGAGACGATTGCAAAAGGTGCGGCTGGTTCATGGCAAATGGAAAACCGTTACAAAACCATGTGGGCAGGTGAGTACGAATTTGGTTTTGCTGTTGATTGGATGCGTAAAGATTTAGGTATTGCGTTAGATGAAGCAAAAAATAATGGTGCCATTTTACCAATGACCGCGACGGTCGATCAGTACTACGCTGACGTACAAGCACTTGGTGGTGGGCGTTTTGACACATCAAGCTTATTGGCGCGCATCGAAGCGTTACATAAAAAATAGATAATCAGAGCGTCGGATAATAAGTCTATCTCCAGCAAGTAAATTAAACGCTAACTGTCTTAAATTTACTTGCATAAGCCCGCAATTAGCGGGTAGATGTGGCTTATTATTCCTGAAATCTCCAGTTACGTAATCACTGACCCAAACATTGTTTGGGTTTTTTTATAAAAATTAATTTTTCTTAAGGTTTATTTAAGTTTTGCTCGTTAGATTTTACCCATAGTCTAAAAAGAGCGAACACTATGCAATCACTTCAAGTTACTAATTTGCCTGTTACCAACACACATGATTATGTGTGTGCTAATGCAAACATGCCATTTCGTGTGCAATTAGAGCAAGTCGTTAAAGCGAGTTTTGCCAGAGCTTACGGCGCCAATATTAAGCAGTTTATGCCGGTGTTATGCCAATTAAGTATTGCCGCTGATTCTTGCACGCTGGGACTTAGAGCTGCTACTCAATCACTTTTTATCGAGCAATACTTACCAGAGCCGATTGAATACTTTGTTGATGTACCGAGGGAAGATATTTACGAGCTTGGTAATTTATGCTCAACAAATCGCAAAGCTACTCTCGCTCATTTTGTACTAATGAATGAAGCACTTTATCAAATTGGCGCAAAACGTTTGGTATTTTGTGCCACTGCAAAGGTTAGAGCATTATTAAAAATGCTCTCAGTTAATTGCACTGAAATTGCATTAGCCAATAGTCAGGCACTTGATAACCCAGCAGATTGGGGGACTTATTATGAAAATAAACCAACACTGTGTGTGGTTGATTTAGCGGCTGCTCATGATTGCGTAATAAATACACCTCATTTGTTTAATATTAAACAGCACTATCATCAAGCGAGTTGCCAATTAGCATCGCAATTGGAGGCATAATGGGGTTTTTATCGAAACTACCACACGCAGCGCTTGATACTGTGATTGTTGATCATCATGACCAACAAATGCAGCCGATCAGTAAACAGACGCTGATGCAAGCAGTAGCCGAGTTAATTATCGACTTTAAAGCGCTTGATATGTCAGCCGTGGCGTTTGTAATGGACAATACGCCTGCTTGGTTAATTGTTGACTTTGCATTGATTGAGTTACAACAAGTAAGCATTCCGCTGCCGACCTTTTTTAGCCCACAACAGCTAACTAATAGCGTGAATAAAAGCGGCGTTTCGCATTTTATCAGCGACACCCCCTGTGAACTTGACGGATTAGAATGTATTGCGACCTTGAGCGTGTTAACCCGCTACCCGCTTTATATCTATAAAGTAAGCGCGTCGAGCCCTACAACATTTTTTACAGATACCCAAAAAGTGACGTTTACTTCAGGCTCTACCGGTGAGCCAAAGGGAGTGTGTTTATCTTTACAAAGTCAATTACAAGTGGCGACCTCATTGCATAAAAAAATAGCGATAAAACAGCCAAAACATCTGTGTTTATTACCTTTGCCAGTATTACTTGAAAACATTGCAGGGGTTTTTGCACCGTTATTAGCCGCAGGTGAAGTGCATGTTATGACACTGGCAGAATTAGGCTTCTCTGGGGCAAAATTAAATGATGCCAGTCAACTGATCAATGCCATTGATCGTGTGCAACCGAATACGCTTATTTTGGTGCCAGAATTATTGACCTGTTTAGTTTGGTTTGCCAAGCAGGGGTGGACAGTACCAAAGAGCCTGAAATTTATTGCCGTTGGTGGCGCTGTACTCAGCAGTGAATTGATCACTGTGGCGCGTAGTTTAGGGTTACCAGTTTATCAAGGTTATGGCTTATCTGAAGCTTCATCAGTGGTGAGCTTAAATACGCCAAATGATGATGACATAGAGTGTGCAGGGCGGGTGTTAAATCACTTGCAAAGCAAACTGGTAGACGGGCAGCTATTTATTAAAGGACCCTTATTTTTAGGCTATTTAGGTCAACAACCCCATGATCAAACGAGTTGGTATGCAACCGGTGATTTGGTTGATCAACAACAAGGTCGGTTAACTATTAAGGGGCGTTTAAAAAACCAAATTATTACTAGTTTTGGGCGCAACATCAGCGCTGAGTGGCCTGAATCTTTGCTACTCAGTAACAGTGAAGTACAACAAGCTGTTGTCTTTGGTGAAGGTAAAGCGCATTTAGTAGCACTTATTTATGCATCAGTAAATATGACTGATGAGGTATTAGCGGAGCATTGTAGAGGTATTAACGCACAATTACCTGAATATGCCCAAATTAAAACATTTCATCGCTTAGCTGAACCACTTACTGCAGATCGGGGATTATTAACCAGTAATAACCGCCCTAAACGCCAAGCGATAGCAAACTATTATCATGCACAACTAACAGCACTGTACAGTGAGGCAATATTATGAGCAATTTTTTCGAGACATTAAAATCACAAACCCAAGCAGAACGCGAGTATTTACTGGCTGCACCGATCATTGCTCGAGTATTCAAGGGGCAAGTAAGCACAACTGAGTATGCTTCATTTTTAGCTCAAGCCTATCATCACGTTAAACATACGGTGCCATTAATGATGGCCGTGGGCGCGAAATTATCGACTGAACAAGAGTGGATCCGCGAGGCGGTTGCAGAATATATAGAAGAAGAAATAGGTCATCAAGAGTGGGTGCTCAATGATATTGCAGCCTGTGGTTTTGATAAACAACAAGTACGTCAAAGTGCTCCCAAATTTGCCACCGAGTTAATGGTTGCTTATGCCTACGATACAATTAATCGTGGTAATCCATTGGCATTTTTTGGCATGGTGCATGTACTCGAAGGTACTTCAATTGCGTTAGCCGATAATGCGGCAAGTAATATAGCCAATATGACCGGATTACCTAAAAAGGCATTTAGCTATTTAACATCTCATGGGGCTTTGGATATTGAGCATGTGAAGTTTTTTGAAGATCTGATGAATAAAATAGAGTCTCCTGCAGATCAACAAGCGATTGTGCATGCCGCTAAATGTTTTTATAAGTTATATGGCAATATTTTTCGTGAATTAGATACAGATCCACAGTTTGCAAGTAGCGACTTGGAGCAAACTGCATGAACCGTCCACTTTGCGTGTTAACAGGTGCGACAGGCGGAATTGGTCAAGCCGTTGCATTAAAGTTGATTCAGCATGGCTGGCGTTTACTGTTAGTTGGTCGTCAACAAGCACAACTAGAGGTATTACAGGTTAAGTGTGGCCAAGACTGTGAGATATTTATTGGTGATTTAACATCAGCACAGACTCGCCAAAAATTACTTGAACATGCTAAATCACTTGGCGGTGCAACAATGCTTATCAATAACGCTGGCATTAATGTGATGCAAGGTTTTAGTGAAATGACGGAGCAGCAAATAGATGACTTACTGATCGTTAATCTGTCGGTGCCAATTAAGTTATGCCAACTATTTTTACCACAAATTTTAGCTAAAAAAGGCTCAATTGTTAATGTGGGATCATCGTTTGGTAGTATTGGTTACCCTTATCAAACCTTATATTGCGCAAGTAAATTTGGTTTACGAGGAATGACCGAAGCGCTGGCCCGCGAACTCAGTCACTGTGATGTAAAAATATTATATTTAGCACCTAGAGCAACTGATACAAATATCAATTCAGTGCAAGTACGCGCGATGAATAAAGCTTTAGGCAATACAATGGATCCACCTGATAAAGTGGCAGATGCGCTCATTTCATTATTGAAATCTGGAAATTCACGCAGTTACATTGGCTTTCCAGAACGCTTATTTGTCAAACTAAATGGTGCTTTTCCATCCTTAGTAGATAACGCAATTGCAAAACAACTTCCTAAAATTAAAAGTTTTTTTGCAGATAAAATTGATAAAGGTGAATGACTATGACTAAACTACTTTATACTAGCTGCTTGTTAACTGGGATATTTTTAACCAGCGCAGCGCATGCCGATCTTGCTAGCGAATTAACTCAGGTGCAAACAAGTTGGGCAACTGTGAATTATGAATTAGTAGATAAAGCGCAGCTCAATGCATTTGAAGAGTTATCAGAGCAGGCCGTTGGGTTTGCAAAGACCTATGATGATCAGGCACAAAGCCATATTTGGTATGGTATTGTGCTATCAAGTTATGCTGGGGCAAAAGGCGGCTTAGGTGCGTTAGGGTTAGCAAAAGATGCTAAAGCACAGTTAGAGCAAGCCATAGAAATTGATGCCAATGCGTTATCAGGCTCTGCTTACACCAGTTTAGCGACCCTTTACAGTAAAGTACCGGGTTGGCCAATTGGATTTGGTGATGATGACAAAGCGAGTAAATTATTTAACCAAGCGCTTGCTATTAATCCAAACGGTATCGATAGTAATTACTTATACGCGGCATTTTTGTATGACGAAAGAGAATACAAAAAGGCAAAAACACATTTACTTGCCGCTCAACAGGCACCGGCACGCCCTGATAGGCCAAAAGCGGATTTATACCGCCAGCAAGAGATCACCCAGTTATTGGTAAAAGTAGATAAGAAACTAAAGAGATAATATGCATTTACTACTGGTTGAAGATGATAAGTTAGTGGCTGAAGGATTATGTCGTTCACTTCGCCAACAAGGTTACAGTGTCGAGCACTGTGCTAGTATAAAATCAGCCATGCAATGGCTCGAAAATGACGAGATCGAATTACTTGTGCTTGATTTAGGACTACCTGATGGCGATGGCATTGATGTATTAAAACACGTCAAAAAGCATCGCCCTAACTTACCAGTAGTAATCTTAACGGCACGCGGTAGTATTGACGACAAAGTACAAGGGCTAGATTTAGGTGCTGATGATTATTTAGCTAAGCCATTCGATCCTGCTGAATTATTTGCCCGTTTAAGAGTCGCTAGTCGGCGCGTAACTCATGCGCAATCAAGTACTATTAATGTAGCAAATGTAGAAATGGATACCTCCGCTTTTACAGTCACACTTGATCAGCAACCGGTAAACCTGCCGCGTAAAGAGTTTATGTTACTAAAAGCACTTTTTGAAAATCAAGGGCGCGTATTGTCCAAACAACAATTAGAAAGCAAACTATATGAGTGGGGCGAAGAAGTAGGTTCAAATACTATTGAGGTGCATATTCATCATCTACGTAAAAAGCTCCCTAAAGATCTAATTAAAACCTTACGTGGCATAGGTTATGTGGTAGGTAAACGTTAGTGTCAATTAAACGCAGATTAACGCTGATTATTTTATCAACGGTGATCCTGACTTGCTTTTTGGCATTCAGCAAAGGCTACCGCGAAAGTATGAGCCAGGCCGAGCTGCTACTTGATAACGAATTGCAAACCATTGCTCATGTACTGATCGAGCAACCTATACACAGCGACAAGCCAGTGTTAAGAAGTGATCTAACTCGATTACTGTTTCAAATTTGGCAAGATAACAATTTGCTTAGCGCGTCTAAATCATTAGCTGAACTGGCGCAAAAACCAAGCCTGAATGGATTTAGTGTTGAAAACTTAGCCGGACAGCGGATGCGAGTATTCAGATTAACCATGCAGACAAAACAAGTGCTGGTGGCAGAGCCGCTGAGTAAACGCTATGCCCTTAGCGAGACCATGATTTTGTCAGCAATGACACCTTTGCTTTGGAGTGTGCCACTGCTTGCGGTGTTGATCAGTCTATTTGTCAAACAAGGATTAAGGCCCTTAACACGCCTTTCAACATTATTAAAAACGCGACAAGCCAATGACTTTACTGCCATTAATTGGCAAGTGAGCGAATACGAAATTAAACCGGTGATCTCACGGTTAAATGATCTGTTTAAACGTGTAGAAAGTGCCTACTTAAGAGAACGCTTTTTTGCCTCAGATGCTGCCCACGAATTACGCACCCCGTTGAGTAGTTTAAAAATAAATGTTCATAATCTACGCGCACAAGGTGACGGTTGCTTGGAACTTGATGCAATGGCGCAAGGTATCGATAAACTTAGTAATATTGTTGAGCAAATGTTGATTTTGGGACGCACCTATCCAGAGCAATGGCAGGCACAATTTAGCCCAATTTCAGTGCTAGAGGTCAGTCAACAAGTGGTTGCACAGCTATACGAACGACTTGATGCAAAACAACATATGATCAGTATTGAAGGCGATGATTATGTTATTAATGGTGACCAATTTACCTTGGCAACCTTATTTAGTAATTTATTAAGTAACGCCATAAAATATACGCCCAGTGGTGGCAATATAGTGATCCGCTTAAATAATCAACAAGGTGAGTATGGTTGGCAGATTGATGACTCAGGTCCTGGCATTGATGATGCCCATAAAGCACGAATTTTTAACCGTTTTTACCGTGTTGGAGGTGATAAACACCCCTCTGGAGAGCAAGGTGCCGGATTAGGTATGGCGATAGTTGAACATATAGTAACAATTTATGATGCAAGTATTTCTTTAGCCGACAGTGAATTAGGCGGCTTACAAGTACGAGTAGAATTTATGCAAGGAGCAGAGAGTGAATAACTGGTTAGGGTTTATCAGCCTGCTGCTATTTAGCGTATTACCGTTTTCGTGTTTTGCTAAAGAATATAAATTAATTTTAAAAGATCACCTTTTTTATCCAGCGGAGATCATTGTTCCGGCCAATACTAAACTAAAACTTTTAATTGAAAATCAAGATAGTACGCCAGAAGAGTTTGACAGCTTTGATTTAAATCGAGAGAAAGTGCTGTATCCAAATCGTAGTAGTGTGATTTATATCGGGCCACTGAGCCCTGGGCGTTATGAGTTTTTTGGTGAGTTTTCACCTAACACAGCCCGTGGTGCAGTATTAGTAGAAGGAAAGACTGATGCTGATAACTAGTTTATTGATGAGTATAAATCAGCTGTTACCAGTCGTGATTTTACTCGTGCTGTTACAGTCATTGCTAAAGCTAAACCAGCGTGTGCTGATAGTGACCGCTTTTGTTGGGCTGCTTTGTAGTATTATTTATGTACAAAGTGCCGCTTGGTTGAGCCAGTTATTTGATCATCGCGGCCTTGAGTTTAGTCAAATGCTATTGTGTGTCATTGTGTATGTTGCATCACTAATAAGTTGTAAACAGCAGCGTTTATTCGCATTGCTTGCAATAGTTGCGGTTATGGCGCTGTATTTGAGTCACTATTTTATTTATCTGGTTGGTTTTTGGCATAACACCGACACATCAAAACCTTTGCTTATAGGGACATCTTTGGGAATAGGGATCTGTGGTAGTTTTGGTGTGTTGCTATTATTTTTACTGCATAGTGTTAGAGCACGATTTGGTGTGTATCCACTGATGTTGTTTTTGGCTTTTAATGCCTCGGCAAAATTACTGATAGTATTAGATCTGGCCAGCCAAATTGACTTGATCAATATTACGTCCAACTACTTTGATTGGCGTGCAGTGCTAGTCGAAAACTCAGAGTTAGGCCGTGTACTCAAAGCCTTAGTCGGCTATGAAGCAACGCCAAGCAAAACTGCATTATGGCTTTATCTAGTGGCGGTTTTAGCCTTTATTGGCACCAGCATAGTATTTACTCGGCAATTTTCTCAAAAGGAGCCATCATGAGATTTATTCTCGCGTGGTGTTTAACTTCGCTTTTGTTCATGGCATCGTTTAATGTGCGAGCCGATGGAATAGTCGTAGATAAAGTTTACCACCCTTACGTATTACCATTTGAGCGCGAATTTGAATGGCGTTTGATCTCTCATCAAACAGATAAGGGCAATATTTTAGCCCAACGAATTGGCTTAGGTGGCTCGTTCAACGACACCATGAGTTTGGAAGGTTATGCAGTTGGAGAACGCGATGACGACGGTAACTTTGGTTTCTCAGCCTACGAACTAGAACTGCGTTGGCAGTTGGTTGAGCAAGGGCGGCTATGGGCTGATTGGGGCGCCTTATTTGAACTTGAAAAGCAAGAAGGCAAAGATAGTTATGAAGCCACAACTGGCTTTTTATGGGAAAAAGAATTTGGTCGGACTAGCCTCACCATGAATGCATTTTTAGTCTACGAGTGGGGCGGTGATATTAAAAACGAATGGGAAACTGAGTTTCGCGCGCAGTATCGCTATCGTTTTCGCTCTGAGTTTCAGCCTGCATTAGAGCTATACGCCGGAGAAGACTTCTTTGGTATTGGCCCTGGTTTTATTGGGCTGCATCGATTTTCAGCGAAGCGACAACTAAAGTGGGAAGCAGGATTTGTGACCGAGCTGAGCCAACAAGGTAAAGATCACAGTTTTCGCCTTGCCCTAGAGTTTGAATTTTAAAGCAAAAAGCCGCGAAAACTCTGCTCGCGGCTTTAAATCTCTGCAAACTACATACTTTGCGCGTAGTTATAAAGCGCTTTTAGAATAGTTAGATTTTTTTCATTATCGTCATGTTCATGGGCAAGATTTTCTAGCGTAACCATAAAATCTTGTGCGCTGATCGATGGTTGATCTTCACCATGCATTAATTTGTTTTGGCAATATTGACGCCACTGATCAAGTTCATCTTGATTAAGTGATTGCGGCCAGTTACGGGCACGGTATTTAAACAATAAGTTATCAAACTTTTTATCTTCAAAATCCAACTTCATACCCGCTAATTGCTCAGGGCTGGCATCACGGATAATGGCAAATTTAGCTTTATCAGCATGACTGGTGAAGCCGTCGTATAACATGTAATCAGTATTGGTGGTTTTACCGTAATCGGGCTTATCGTTAAATACTTCAGTGACTTTATCGCGAAGACTTGGGTTGGCTTTTAAAATCGCAAGATTTTTTAAACACTGCTCGCGGTCAATGCCTAAACGGGCGGCGTTTTCAGGTAATAAAGTTTTAGCAGGCGCTAAAATAGGGCATTTATTTAAATGTACCAATTTTAAACCAACAGGCAGTTCATCATCGGCAAGCTCACTGCGCTTGGTATAAAGGCGGGTGCGCAACTCTTCAATTGATAAATCGAGTAATACCTTTGGATCTTCGGTTAAGTTAAAACACACTACTGCATTTTTATTAGTCGGATGAAAGCTCATTGGCGCAATCCAACTGGTACAGCCTTGGGTAGCAGGAATACGTGATGAAGTATGCACCAGCGGCGTCATATTAAATACATCAACTAACTCAGCTAAGGCTTTTTTACCGCGCAAACTAAAAAAGAAGTTATACAGTTTTGGCTGTTTTTCTTTTATTAGTTTAGCCAAAGCAATCGTCGCGGTTACATCAGATAACGCATCATGCGCCGCAGCGTGTTCAATACCATTGGCAACCGTTAAATGCTCCAACTTAAAGCTTGGGCTGCCATCTTCTTTTAACGGCCATTCAATACCTTCAGGGCGCAGCGCATAACAAGCACGCACTAAATCTATAATATCCCAGCGGCTGTTATTGTTTTTGTATTCGCGTTCGTAAGGGTCGTAAAAGTTACGGTAAAAGCTATAACGGCTTACTTCATCATCAAAACGAATGCTGTTATAACCGGCCACGCAGGTATTCGGCACACTAAACTCAGCATGAATTTTGGCAATAAAGTCAGCCTCAACTAAACCTTTTTGCATCGCCACTTGCGGAGTAATACCGGTGATCAAACATGCCTCAGGGTGCGGTAAATAATCAGCCACAGGTTTGCAATATTCAATCAACGGCTCACCAATAATGTTTAAATCAAGATCAGTACGAACACCCGCAAACTGGCTCGGCTTATCCTTTTGCGGACTCGCCCCCCAGGTCTCATAATCGTGCCAATAAATAGTTGCTTGATTTTGCTCTTGATAAGCCATTTAAAAACCCTTTAAGTTAGCTTGAAGCGGTTGCAATACCGCCAAGTTACTAAATTCATGAATTATTTAGATTATGGCATACAGGCGAGGGAGTTTATAGGTTTGGATGATGAAATGATGGTAATCATACTATTCTCGGGTAGCTTGTCTTAAGTGTTGCGAAACCTAATTAATCATTAAAAGAAAAGCCTGCTTAAAAACTCATAACTATGAATACATTCAATTGTAGGTTGAGTTTTAGCCCGAAAAAATTTTACTGCGAGCTACAAGAGCATTATCGTAGGCGTTAAGCTTGCTGGCGTATTTTTTGGTCGAGAAAACAAGGGCGAGTATCAGCGTTAAAGCTTTTATAAATCAGTGCTCTAAATTAAAAGCAATATTTAAATTGTTGTTGAGCTTTTTGGCCCTATAAGTAGGAGTGTGCTTTAGCCACGAATGTTTTTTACCTTTTTATCATGTTCTATACTTTAAAGCTTTCCTATTGCTCAGATGGAATTCATCATCAATTGCTTATTTTCAGATTGTTACGACTAGAAAGAGCTTAAAAGCATGTTTGCAGCTAATTTATATAATTGGGACTCGGCAATCAGAGGCTCGTTTAGCCAAGTTGAGGATTTCAACTTTGAAAATAACAAGAGAATTATTATTTTTATAATTAAGTTGCTGAAACTAAATATAAAGTCCACAACTTATCTTATATTCAATACTAATAGCGATTACGTACAAGTCCAGTAATATTTCATTGTCAGGCGTATATGAACAATTTAATGCCGTTAATAAATAGAATATCAGTTCGTTTATTAGACTAAAGTCTATAAGTTAATTTTCTTCACCTGTCGGGTTTAGTTTTATCGTTTGTCGAAATTGAGCCAACACTCTAAAGTTCAGTTGTCGGCAACCCAGACGATATGACACGACTCAAACCAAATAGGAATATAATCATGAAACGTTCACTAATCAAAACCATCGCACTTGGCTCATTATTTACTTGCTCAGCGGCTGTTATGGCTGATCAAAGTGATTACAAATTAATGATTATTGATAATGCGGCAGCGTCTCAGCCAGTAGAACAATCATTTAATAACTGCGCATTAAATGTGAAATCAAAAAATTATGCACAAGCAGATGAAATTTGTACCAAAGCAATTGCATTGCTAAAGCAAAGTAATGGTCCACGTATGAAAGTTCGCGCGCTAACATCATTTGCTTTAAGCAACCGTGGCGTGTCCCGCATGTTGGCAAAAAATGATACGGCTGGTCTTTCTGATTTATACGAAGCCGCACAAATCGCGGATAGCGAAATGGTGTCTCATAACCTGACGCGCGCTAAAGAATACCTTTCTTTATAATTGTTTTTATAAACGATTAAAGACAAAACCACGTTAGGCTAAGCCAACGTGGTTTTTTGTTTTTTAAAGTGTTTCTCTTCTGAGCCAACCGTAAAACTCACTTATATGTTATTACTTATACAATTAGAGAAATTATATTTCTTCTTGGTATTTTAAAACCTGCATTTTGTTCCTGTTACCTTGTATAATACTCGGCTTAACAGGTGTAAACCATTTTTACACTTATTACCAACCCCCCAATATTAAAACAATATAAGTAGATTTTATGATTTTTTACCTTATTGGGATAACGATACTCATCATTATTTTGTGCGCTGCTTTGTATATAATTTACAGTAACATGCATAAAAATAGGATTAATAAATCTAAAGAATACAATGTGTTATTTGATAAAGACACGATTGTAGATGAGTTAATTACCCAGCTAACAGAAAAGAATAAAACCCAAGAAACCGAAAATGAAGTGCTTAAAAGCAAAGAAGATATTTTAACAACTTTCATCGAGTTGCATCGCTCTGGTAGTTTTTGCGGGCAACTAAGTGAGCAAGAAATTATTTACTTTGTTAAGAAAAAATTAGATATGGAGAGTAATAAAAATGGATAGTCAGCAAGCTGTAACCCCTCAAGGCAATAAAAGTTCTTTTATAAGTCGATTTGGTCGTCGTAATGTTATTTTAGTGAGTGCTATTTTTATAGTATTAGCTGTAATTGCTACGCTTATGTCGCAAGTTATTTCATGGAATGAAGCTGATGAACGTTTAGTTCATCAATCGGCATTTACGGGTAACTTAACTGTTATCGATCAGGCTGGACCTTATTTAAAAGCTTTTGGTTCTACATCTGCTTATAAAAAAGTTATTTCAATTAACTTTACTGGCGACAGTAGTGCTACAGCAAGCGCCATTGTGCCGCTAATTCCGATTCGATTTTTAGATACAACAACAGGCGGTGCAAGAGGGGTGTCGCGATTTAGGTTACCTGGTAATGTGCCTGCTGGTGAATCTGGTTCTTTACGTGGATTACTTAAGATCCATGAAGAGTTTGGTTCGCAAGAAACCTTGATCTCAAACTTATTAATGCGCGCTACCACTGAAAATGTAAAGGCATCTGCGCGGATGATGTCTGTAGAGCAGCATTATTCTGGTGGTAATGGTCAATTAAGCCAAGATTTTGCAGATCAACTTACTAATGGTATTTTTGTGACTGAACAAATTATTAGTAGCGGTGAACGTGATAAAACGGATGAGCTAAATAATTTGAGTAAACAGCAACGTGTCACGATCAATATCAAAAAGGATTCAGAAGGTAATGCATTACGTAATGCGCCTATTTTAGGTGCGTATGGTATTACAGTGGTTGACGCCAGTATTATTGATATTGACTACGAAAGTAAGGTTAATGCAAGACTTGAGGCACAAAAGCAAGCGGCTGCTGATGAAGCTTTAGCAAGACAGAATTTAAAAAAAGCTGAACAACAAGCCCGTACTGAAGTTGCTCTAGGTGAACAAGCGATTGCTAAACAGCGCGCAGAATCAGAAAAGTTAAAAATCAAAGAACAAATTGATGCTGAACGAGTAAAAGCGAATGCAATTATTTCTGCGCAGCAACGCGTAGCGGTGAAAGCTGAATTGGCTAAAGAGCAAGCAGAGATCTTAAAACAGCAGCGCTTAGAAGCGATGGGGATGGATGTACTTGCCGAAGCGCGTCAACGGGCTAAATCGGCAGCCCTTGATCCTAAGTATGTGTTTGATGAAACACTAAAAGCTGAAGTTAAAATTCAAACTGCTTTATTCACCAGTTTAGGTAATAGTCGTTTAGTGCCTGAAATTGTAATAGGTGCCGGGCAGGGCGAGCAAAGCAATGGCTCTGAGTTTATGCGCATACTTGCAGCGGATGCAGCATTGAGCTTACAAAAGCGTTTAGATAAAGATAAAAAAACAAAGTAGAACAGTCAATTGTATTTAATAGCCCTAGTCAACTAGGGCTTTTTTATGTGATTAGCCTTAGTGAACTATAGGCTAACGTATTGATTTAATATTTAAAACTTTGGACATAAAGCGTGATCAAAGCCTTTTTCAGTTAATAAAAAAGTCGCGCTTGGGGTAGCAAAAATATAGCCCTCGTAGTTAAGAAACGCAATTGTGCCTTTAACTGATTCGATTTGCTCTGCTGATGCACTTTCTATAATAGCTTTCGGATCTAAATTGACTGGTGTTGGAAACTGCTTATAAAGCTGCTTAAAAATTAAGGTGGCGATAGTTTTAAAGGTGTCGTTATTTTTCATTTTTTTTGCTCTTTGGTGTTTATGTGTGCTGCTAATGCATTATTGTAACTCTTTCTATTTAAAGAGTAACTGCCACACTTACTTGTTTATCCTAAAATAATACGCGGTTAAATAGCGATAGAGTTGTAGGTAACCCATCGCTATATATCATGAGCTGGTGCTGTATTACTTGTTATTTACAAGGTTCAGGAATGCGTTTTGGGGTAACAATTCGTGGCAGTAATAAGCCGATGATCACAACAATAATGCCAATTAATTGTAGTTCTGTAATTGGTTGGCCCATCAAAAATGCTGTTAACATGGCAAATACCGGAACGAAGTTAAAAAATAACGACGCATTCGCTGAGCCAAGTTGGCGTATGCCATTCAGCCACAGAAGATAGCCGGCAACAGTTCCAAATAAGCCAATATAAATAACATCGAAAATACCTACCATTGAGCTATTACTGAGTTCGCTAAGCGGGTGTACATTGGCGGTCACTAAACACATTAAGCCAATGATTGTTGCACCACTTAGCATACTAACAAAAGTATAAGGCAATACAGGCATGTACTGATTGATACCTTGGCTAAAGTAAGTGTATGAACTCCAAGCTAACATACCTAAAAAGATCATTTTGTCGCCGGCATTGATTTGCATATTCAAAAGCACGGCTAAGTCGCCATTGGTGATAACTAATAATACACCTGATAGGCTAACGATTAAGCTAAAACATTGTGCTGCAGTAGGCATTGAGCGCTTTGCAACTGAGCTTATTAATGAGGTTGAAAGTGGGCTCAGCGCCATTATTAACGAGCCGTTTGCGGCACTGGTATGTTCCAGCCCGGTAAATAAACCTAGGTTTAAGCCACCTACGCCAACAGCACTAACAATAATCACCCAAGCCCATTGGTTGAACGTTAAACTCGGTTTTGCACTGTTAATTATTTTTAAGTAGATAGCCAAGCAGGTTGCGGCAATACTAAAGCGCCAAAATACTAAAGTCAGTGCGTGTACTTGATTTAATGCATGTTTACCAATAGGAAAACAACTTCCCCAAAAAAATGCACATAATAACAAGAGTAAAATAGCCTTTGTGTTGGCTGAGAAGTTCATCAGCAATCCAGAGATGTTGAAAAGTTGCGGCAAGTGTATTACTTTCCATAATGTGGATAAACAAGCAAAAATAAGAGGGTAGATTCCAAAAATGAAATATAGATATTCACTAGACGATTTACGCTATTTTTGTATTGTTGCCCATTTAAAAAGTTTTAAAGATGCTGCACTGGCTTTATCAGTGCCTTTATCAACATTGAGCCGTCGTATTCGACAACTTGAAGATGATTTACAGCTTAGATTGTTAAACCGTGATGCTCATCGCGTATCGCTGACCCATATGGGGGAGCTGTATTACCAACGTTCGAGTGCATTGTTTGCTGAGTTAGATGGCATTAATGATGATCTTCATATCGAGAAGAATCAACCGAAAGGTAAGATCATAATCAGTGCACCTATTAATGCCGGCTCGCAATTTTTAAGGGATATTTTTTATGATTTTTTACTGCAATATCCTGAGATCCAACTAGATATTAGGCTCTCGAATACTTTAATTGATATTGAAGCGCAAGCAATGGATGTGGTGTTTAGGGTGGGTAATACGGTGGTTGATAATTGGATTGCGAGGCCACTAAAAGATATTCACTTTATTTTGTGCAGTAATTCGCAGACGGTGGCCGACAGTGTTAAGCATCCTACTGATTTATGTGCAAAAAGCGCTGTGATTTGCCAGCCGATGTCTATTTGGCAATTAGTAAATAAACAAAATGACGACGTTTATGATTTTCAACCCAATAAGGGCATTCGTTTAGAGCTTGATGAAATTCAAATGCTCACACACGCGGTTAAAAAAGGCTTAGGGGTTGGTTATATTCCTGACTATTATGCATTACCAATGATAGCTCAAGGTGAGCTTCAGCATGTTTTGCCTGATTGGCAAAGCAAGGCACGAACTTTATTTATGTTATATCGGGATCGAGACCATTTACCATTGCGCGTCAGATTATTCATCGAATATGTGCTAGCTAGATTTGAGCAAGGTTAGTATGCTTTTTTATTACTTTTCTGAACTGTTGGGCAAGTGAAATACAGCCTGTTTAGTTATTAATAGCGCCGGACTACAAATTTAAGTACCTGTATATTAAAAGGAGATATTAAATATGCAAACCAATTTAGTGGTTGAACGGTTTAAGCAGCAGGGTTTTGTAAAAATTAAACAAGTACTTAAACCAAGTGTAATCACAAAACTGCAGCACTTTTGTGATGAGCTGGTTGCTCAAGCACAGTCACACTATGTAGCCGGTTTACCATTTGATAATATTGCTGTTATGCAAACTGCAGATGAGCCTTTTGTGTATCGCGTTAATGAGCTTTTTCAATTTCAGCCACAATTTGCTCATCTGCTAGCGCAAACCGAACTAATGAGTTACGTTGAAGCGATTATCGGCGAAGCTGTTTTACCTAGCTATGAGTCACTTGTGATAAAAAATTCATTAGATGCACGCGGATTTGATTGGCACCGCGATATGGCGGTGAGAACTCAAGAGCCTATTTTTACCGTTGGGGTATATTTAGATGAGGCTATAGCGCAGCAAGGGGCGTTAACAGTGATCCCGCAGTCTCATTGTAGCCAAGCAAGTGTGTGTGATTTAAAGCGCCAGCTATCTATTGCACAATTACAAAGTGTGGATATTACGGCCAATGCAGGTGATGTGGTAATTCACCATGTAAACACGGTTCATGCATCAGGAAGACAGAAAGGTTCAGCTATACGTAGAACGATCTATTTTGAGTTCAGAGCAGTATCACATTTTATTGATAATCCCTGCTTTCCTAGTGAGTGGATCGAAAAGCGGCAAGCGTTAATGGCTAACCTCAACGCGCTTAATTCAGCTGATATGGCTAATAATGTGCAGCTACCCAATGATTTGTATGTAATTCAAGTACAAATAGAGCCGGCGGAATATTGTATTGAGTTTGCCAGTTAACAGTATCAACATAGGTATTTACATGTGTGTAAAGCCAGCCTAAATATATAAATTTGCTCTGAACTAATACAGCCAATACAAGTTAAGCGACTACGATACAATTACGACCTTGTGCTTTTGCCTCATAGAGTGCTTTATCTGCGCGATTAAAAATAACTGAACTCGAGTCATCTGCCTGATAACATGTTACCCCAAAGCTTGCGGTCACTTTAGGTAAGCTCACTTCATCTAATTCGCTAATATACATTCGTAATCGCTCTGCAAGTTGATGGGCTTGTTGCTTATCTTGTGTGGGGGAAATAATTGCAAACTCTTCGCCACCGATACGAAACAGCATATCCATGGTGCGTATTTGTGGCTGTAATTGTGTCGCAAGATGTTTTAATAACTTATCACCTATTTGATGGCCATATTGGTCGTTAACTTGTTTAAAGTGATCAATATCCAATATTATTAAAGCAAATAGATATTCGCTTCGTGCTGCCATATTGATCTGGTTTTCTATTTGTTCTTCCCACTTGTTTCGGTTAAATACACCGGTTAAGCGATCTTGGGTTGCTAATATTATTAATTGTTTTTCAATTTCCTCACGGCTAGTCATTTCCTGATTCAAACGTGATATAACAATTTTTATATCGTGTTCTAATGCTGCAAGCTCATCTTTAGTTTTGATCTTTTTTTGAAGTTCCAAGGGTAACTCATGGTGTTCAACAGAAGAGTTTAACGTTTCGATATTAGATTGGATGCGTTGAATACGACGTAAAATAATTTGAATAATAAAGGTCGTTAACAGCAAGCCTAGGATGATGGCGCATATACCGAGTAAGCTGCTGACAAATAGAAAGTCTTTTTCGTGCTGATCTGTGTAATACGCATCATCAGAGGTTAATTTATTTAATTGCGCTATTATTTGCTTTTCTGCACTTTCTAGCTCAGTTGCCATTGTTTCGACTTGCAACCGCGCTTGCTCAGTAAGTTGATTTTGTTGGTAAACATTTTCTAAATAGTTTTCGAACTCGTCACTTTTTTGCGTATAGTTTTCAATTGTGGTGGCCACTTTTTGATGTGCTTCAGGCTGTAATATGACTTCTTTTAATGCTAATGAGTGATTAATCATTGCTACCGCTTTATCGAGCAATTGTTTTATTTTTTGTTTTTCAAAAGCAAATTGTTGATGTGGGTTGAGCGGCTTATCATCAATTTTGTTTTTTAGTTGAAATTGCTCAAATTGCAGGTGTTGTTCAAGCTCTATGAATTCCACTTGTTGCATTAACTGACTTAACGGAATATCCAGAAAAGCCACTACGCGCATTTCACGCTCTATTTGATTTACTTTATAGGCCGAAAAAACAATAACACAAAACAAAAACGTTAATAAAAAAACAAATAATCCACCAATTTTTTGCTTTATTGACGCATTGTACCAGTTGAATACCGACATAAAGTTCCTCACTGCTTAATAGTCCCTCAAGTATAGTTTAAAAAGCGCGTAATCTAGCTTATTCAGTATGACCACAGCAAGCATTAATTATTCTGATCTGTTGATGATAAATCTATCTCTGGCTGGAGAGTAAAACGAATATTGATTTTTAATCAACATGTTATTAAATATTTAAACCAAAGCTCAAGCTAACTATATATTTGGTAAAGGGTTATGGAGCTCTACAAGTCATTTTGGCTGGCACTGTAACTGTGCGGTAATTAATCTTCACCAGACAGTTACATATAAAAATGACATTAAACAGTAAATTTAACGATCAATTGATTTAATTGCGTTGCTAAACGGGCGATATCCTCACTCGAACTCTTAGTTTGACTTGCTGCAACTGAGTTTTCTTGAGAAATAGTTTTCACATTGACAACATTTTGATTAATGCTTTCGGCGACAGAGCTTTGTTGCTCTGCGGCGCTGGCTATTTGTATATTCATGTCGTTTATGATTGAAATACTATTTGTAATTGACTCAAGTGCTGCACTGGCTTTTTCAGATTGAGTAACACATACTAAGGCATTTTCTTTACCTATACCCATTGTTGCCACTGTGCTATTTGTGCCAGTTTGTAGTTGTTTGATTATATTATGTATTTCACCCGTTGAATTTTGCGTTCTAGATGCTAGTGAACGAACTTCATCGGCAACAACTGCAAAGCCTCTACCTTGCTCACCAGCTCTGGCAGCTTCAATAGCAGCATTTAAGGCTAATAAGTTAGTTTGCTCGGCAATCGCTTTGATCACATCTAATATCGTGCTAATGCTCTCAACAGATTGTTGCACACCGCTTAACTCGGACGATGAATCATTAATATTACTTGAAAGTTTATTTATTGAGGAAATAGTTTCTTTGACAACTTGGTAACCCAATACGGCTTCGTTACTTGCAGTATTTGCTGCATCGGCTGCTTGAGCTGCGTTATTAGCTACATCACGCACAGTTATGGTCATCTCATTCATAGCGGTTGCAACCATATCTGTTTCAGATTCTTGATTGCGGATCCCTTGCGAGGTTTGATCTGTTACCGCAGCAAGCTCTTGTGAAGCAGACTCAAGCTCTTTACTTGCATTTGTAATTGTAGAGATCATTGCTTTTAAATTGTTTGCTGTATTGGTAATAGCATTAAGTAGCAAGCCAGTTTCGTCGTTTGCAGTGTTTTGTATATTTATATTAAGTTGACCTTTTGCTAGCTGATTTGCAGCTGCTACTGCTTCATGAATTGGCTTGGTAATAATGCGGGATAACATCATTGCAGCTGCAATACCGATAACAATAGCGAGTAGCGATATTGATAATAAAAAATAAAAGCTATAACTAATAGCCTCTTTTAATTCAGTGCCAAGAGCGGTTTGCTTACTCAGCATTTCCAACTTAATGTCTTCAATTAGATTCGCGACTTTTGGGCCAATCATGTCTAAAGTCTTTTTAGAAATATCGTTTTGCTTAATTAACAGCTCATTAAGCTCTTTAAGGTGATTAATATATGAGTTATAGCTTTGCATCGCTTTTTTAAGAGATGCTCTTCTTTGCGGATTTTGTAGATTGCTATCGAGCGTGTCTAACTCGCCTTTTAGATCGTTGACTAAAAAGTTCATTGCAGCTTGGTAGTCCTTGTTGTTAACCGACTCAATAAACTTAAGTACAAAAATACGGCCAGTTAGCATTGAACTTAGTGCATTTGCGCCCTGATACGAAGAGGTCAGGCTGTTATCAGTAAACGCCGTGTCGGTAATTGAATCTAATTCACGGCGCATTTCTTCGCCGTATTTACCAAGGGCTGGTATACGTTTTTTTTGTATATCATCCATTAATACTACAACGCTCTCAAACGCCTGATTATATTCTTTTATCAACTGTAATATTTGGTCAATTACAGCATTCATTTTGGGGTCGCTGATATCGTTTTTACTATCTGTAGTAAATTGCATTGTGGCATTAAAGCGCTCTTTAAAGCTTTTTACTGACTCGGAATCCTTATTGCGCAGAAATTTAGAGGCTGACATTCGCATCATCAGCATATTGGCCTGAATTCTACCTGCTAGAGTAGTGACTTGCGTTATTTTTTGGTATTCATCTGTTTCTGTGCTGGCTTTTTGTAATGCTTTCATGCTGATGCCAACAACGACTAATAACAAACAAAGTACCGTTGCAAAGCCAACACCTATTTTTTTCCCTAAGTTTAAATTTTTGAACATTGATAATCACACCTTCTAGTTGGGGTTAAGCATATTATATTCTTAACAGTGAAGACTGGGACGCTGTAAAGAACACAATATGAACCATTAATATAATTTGAACTGTGGATAATAAATCTATTTCCAGCAGCTATTTCCAGCGTTCGATTTATTTAATAATCAAATACTTATATCTTAAATTCGTTTTATTATCACTGGAAGTCTATGGATGGAAAGGTGAAATATAAGTTTGTAAAATAAGAACAAACTGTTAGTTAAAATGTTAACCAGAGTTCAGGTTGATATAGAAAAACTAATTTCCTTTGTAGATTAGCAGAGGAGCTAAAGTAATCATATAGTATTATATTACATTTATGTGGTTTTTAATAACCGTTATGCTTACTCTTAAAGGTGTAGTTGCAAGGTTGTAGTGTTAAAAATGTGAAATTATCAGAAAGTAATCTTCAAGATGTTATTTTTAACAGCTAGAATTCAGTGGTGCGTTCATCAAAAGGTTTAGATTAAGCAGGTAGAGATTCAAGCAGGATAGTTAACTGTTTACTTCACTCATACTGAGTGAAGTAATAATCATAATTACTGTACTAATACGTGTGTGAGGGCTATATCAATGGCAACCACGACCAGCAAAACAGCCATGACTAAGTTAATTATTTTAAAGTATTTTGAGTTTGTCATATGTTTACCAATAGCATGGCCAGCTAATGAGTAACTCGCAGGAGCGCCAAACGCTAGTAATGCGAGGATACATGACCAAACGATGACTGCCATGCCTGATATATCCGCTGCTGGAAATTGAATGGTGGTGATGGGTAATGTCGCAGCCAGTGCTTTGGGATTAAGTAGCTGCATCCATAAGCCGTTACTAAATGATAGCGATTTTGTAGTGGTTTTTTGATTGTTAAAATTGACCTGTGTTTTAGCAATTCTAACCGCGATATATAGTATATATAAACAACCTGCAAAGCTTAAAACTGGTAATATTTTCGCCGGGATCAACTCTATACCCACATAGCCTAGTAATATAAATAAGATTAGCATCGCGGTGGCTACACCTGAGAAAAAGCCTAAATGTGCCGTGGTTTTATTATTGATGCCACTTTGTAAACCGAGCAGATTGATGGGTCCAGGGGTGTACATTATACCTATTGCATAAGCGAATATTTCTAACATTTTGATCCCTTATTGTTTAGAGCGAAAGTTGTAATTGGTATTGTTTAGGAGTTAAACCATAAATACGCTTGAAATGGCGATTTAAATGGCTGTTATCGGCAAAGCCCGAATCTAATGCGACCTGAGATGCTCGTGCGCCTGATTCGATATATTTTCGGGCCATATTTATCCGACAGTTCACCACATATTGATAAGGCGTTAGGCCAAACTGCTTATTAAACAGCCTAATGAAATGATATTTCGACATAGTAGCGACACCAGCGATATCATCAATTGAGATGTCATGACCTAAGTTCGCCATAATGTAGTCTTTTGCTTTAAGTAATAAAGTGTCTTTTCTTGAACTGAGCCCCAGCGGCTCTATGGCGCAGCCTGTCTGTTTGATGATTGAATGAGCAATATTAAACAGCGTGTTTTCGGTATCAATGGTTGTGTAATTGTTACCACTGATAAGTTGTTTGAGCGCTAAAATCTGCTGTGCTAATTGTGGGTCTGCCAGCAAAGGTGTAGCGACTCTTGGCGTTGCATGTTTGGTGTAACCCAATGCTTTAAACATTGGTTCAAATTCATTTGGGTGTACATAGAGCATAACGTATTCAAGATGTTCTGTTAAACCTGAGTGACCATCGTGAACGTCTTCTGGGTTAAATACTATTACTCCGCCAGTTGGACTTTTGTGAAAGGCTCTTTGACTAAAAAAATCTTGCCGACCTTTTAAGGTAACACCCAGTGAGTACTCTTCATGGGCATGTTTTGAGTAGCTAAAGTCGGTCATCTTCGCATCAAGCAAAGTAAACTGGTTTAATGTTTTATCGTTGATGTACTGAAATTGATTCATTTGCTTCGCACTCTTCGCTAATCACCTATTGCTTGAGTATAAGCAGATTGAAATATAAAAACTTGAACAAAATTGCGCGATTTAGCTATTCAAGCAGCTATAGTATATCTATTAAAAATATGGGCATTCTTGCTGATCAAATAGCTCACTAATTGCGTTAAAGTAAATTCATGGAGGCAAAAGGTAGAGCAATGCAAGAGCAATTGCAGAGAACAACTATACGTCATAATTTTTGCCCTGTTATTGAGTTATTTTCGTGAAGCTATAAGGTCAATAATTTAATGCAATTAATATTAACAGAGCGAGGAAGCTGTTTTATTAGACTAAAGTCTATAAGTTAATTTTCTTCACCTATTAGGTTTATTTTTATCGTTTGTTGAAATTGAGCTAACACTCTAAAGTTCAATTGTCGGCACCAGATACGACACGATTTAGGCAAATAATCAAATAGGAATATAATCATGAAACGTACACTTATCAAAACTATTGCTCTTAGCTCACTATTAACATGTTCAGCTGTTGCTCTGGCTGATCAAAGTGATTACAAATTAATGGTTATTGAGACAGCAACAGCGCCACAGCCAGTTGAACAATCATTTAATAATTGCGCACTAAACGTTAAATCAAAAAATTACGCGCAAGCAGAAACAATGTGTACTAAAGCGATTGCGTTGCTAAAACAAAGCGAAGGCCCAAAAATGAAATTACGTGAATTAACATCGTTTGCATTAAGTAATCGCGGTGTATCACGTATGATGGCTAAAAATGATACCGCTGGTCTTTCAGATTTATATGAAGCTGCACAAATGGCTGATAGCGCGATGGTATCGCATAACCTTACTCGTGCTAAAGAATACCTATCTTTATAAATTAGGCCTTATTACTTGAATTAAAGCCCCATACTGTTAACTCAGCATGGGGTTTTTGCGTTATTAGGCTATGGCTTATCCTGCCACAGGGGTATTGTCAGTGGAGATGCCTTTAAGGCTTTTGATCAGCATATAAATACAGGTGGTGAATAAACAACCGCCTAAATACAACATAATGCCGTTAGCTGAAGCAAATAAGTTGGCAGCAAGCAAAGGCCCAAAGACCGAGCCAAAGCTGTAACTCAGTAACATAATTTCCGTTGCTGAGACTATTTTTTCGATTGGCAATGCGTCACAGGCTAAGGTGATGGCAATGGGGTAGAGTGCAAAACTTGCAGCCCCTAAAATAAAGTAACTGGCCATCAATACGTTGAAGTGTACAGCTTGCATAATACCAACTACACCCATCGCGCCAAATAAACAAAATAATGCCATTAATAAGCTTTTTGCCATTCGTGTTGATAAATAACTCACCAACGGCTGTACTAACATACCGCCTAAAATAATCACCGCCATCAAGGTGCCAGTAAAAGCGGCCTGCTCACTTTGGGCAGCGATATATACTGGCATTAAACCGTATATTGGGCCAAGTACTAATCCTGATACCAAACAGCCTAAAATTGCTGGGCGACTGAGCTTTTTTAACTCAGTTAATTGTAGCTTTTGCGAGTGCTGACTTTGCGGTTGCCCTGATTTAATCAGCAGCGGTGCTAACATCGCTAAAAATAATAGAGCAATAACAAACAAATAGGGGAGTGGGCCACTGGTGCCAAGCGGATCGATAGCTAGTTGGCCAACGGCGCTGCCACCGTACAGGGATGTCATATACAGGCCTAATCGTTTAGCTCGTGCTTTGGCAGTGTCAGTCATTAGTAACCAAGATTCAACCACCACAAATACCCCAGCTACGGCGATACCAGCTACAAAGCGGGCTAAAAGCCACACGTTGGCATTAGGTAAAATAAGCTGTGCTGCAACACTGAAAATTAATAACCCCAGAAATGCCAGAAAAGCATGACGGTGGCCTACTCTTGCAACAATACGCTCAATAAAAAAAGCACCAATTAATAAGCCAAGATAAAAGACACTAGCTAACCAAGAGGCAAGTTCATTATCAAGCCCAAAGGCGCTCAATGATAAAGGAATTAGACTCATTAAAAAGCCTGAGGCAATAGCAAAAAAAGACAAACCAATAACAGGTGCAAGTGGGTTATTTGGTTTATGACCGGCAGCGAGCTCAACCATTAAAGAATCCGATTTAAAGGGCATAAATAATTGCGTTGGAGTGTTTTAATAGCTGGCAATTATTTTTGGTTGGTTAATTTTGCGGCGAATTTAATCCGATTTTGAACACAAGTAAAGTTATATTTGAATATTTACTCAACATTTTATTTAGAACACTTAGTTAGGTAAATAAACCGGTTATTTACGTCATTTTGGTATCATTTTTTTAGCGAAATTGTTTAAAATTTGTAGTTGTTTTATCAATCTAAATAATAACTTGGTATGCTGTGTTTTTATTTTTCATCAAGAGGCAGTAGTAAAAATGAACCAGCTAACAATCGCTTTAGTCGGGCTTGGGGATATAGCACAAAAAGCATATTTACCTATTGCCACGCAACATGCACAGATCGATCCTATTTTTTGTACACGAAACCTGACAACATTAACGCAGTTAGCGAAGCAGTATCGGGTTCAAAAGTGCTTTACAGATTACCAAGCGGTACTGGCGTGTAAGCCCGATGGGGTGATGATCCACACTAATACTGAGTCTCATTTTACGTTTGCGAAGCAGGCACTTGAACAAAAAATCGCTACGTTTGTGGATAAGCCATTAGCGTATAGTTTTAGTGAGGTAAGTGAACTTATTGCGTTAGCAACTAAACATAACACGCCATTATTTTTAGGTTTTAATCGTCGCTTTTTACCAATTATGGCCGATATTGCAAAGCCACAAATACGCCATCTTAAATGGCAAAAAAACCGCTTAAATTTACCAGCACAGCCGCGCACTTTTATTTTTGATGACTTCATCCATGTGGTTGATAGTTTATGCCATTTTGCAAATGTAGAGCGTTTTGATCAACTTAACCAGTTACAGGTGTTTTCACAGCTAGATCCACAAGGCTTATTGGCAGCAATACATGTTAGTTTTGAGTTTCAGGGGCGGTTATTTCAAGGCGCTATGGATAGATTAAGTGGCTGTAATGAAGAAGTGGTTGAAATAACCGGTTTGAATGAAAAGTGGCGGTTTGAATCGCTAACCAATATGACCTCTATGGTCAATGGAATACAGCAGAGCGCGATGCAAAATGATTGGCAAGCAACACTATATAAACGGGGCTTTGAGTCAATGCTAGAGGCATGGCTAACGGCGGTTACAACGCAGCAGGTAGACCAATTACAGCTTAAAAAAGATAGTTTAACACATGAGTTGTGTGAGTGGCTGGTTGCACACGTATCAAACAATAATGAACTATTTCACTGTTAAACTATTTCAAGGAAGCTGTAATGAAAGTGATGAAGTACATGGGACTAACATTCTTGACAGTCCTTGTTATTGGGCTGCTCATACCTGAAAAAATAGTGATCCCAGTCAAAGGTGCAACAGCAAATGATTGGCATCATAATACCTTTTGGTATAGCCCTTGGGGTAAATCAGGTGTACACAAAGGGATAGATATTTTTGGCAAAAAACACACGGCAGTGGTTGCTTCGGTAAGTGGTGTGGTGCTGTATTCAGGTGAGCTAAAGCGCGGTGGTAAAGTGGTGGCATTACTTGGGCCTAAGTGGCGACTGCATTACTTTGCCCACTTAGAAAGTTATTCGGTAAGTGCAGGAGACTATGTTGCAGTCAGTGAGGTGATTGGTAGCTTAGGAGACACGGGGAATGCGGCAGGTAAACAACCTCACGTACATTACTCTATTTTATCGTTACTGCCGTACCCATGGTTAATGACCGCGCAAAGCCAAGGCTGGAAGAAAATGTTCTTTTTAAATCCAGATGAAAAACTACGCTAAAATAATTGCCGTTATTTTCACACTTATCCAGCTGATTAACTTAAAATACCGGTAATTCACTCTTTTGATTTAGGAATTCAGCAGTAATGAATTCTATTGCAGTTAGCCTGTTTGGCAGGATGTTTTCTAATAAAGCCATGTTGGCGTTTGATCACCATATGTTGACCATTTGCCAAGGTAACTCAACGAGACAAATAAGTTGGAGTGATTTGGAGGCACCGCCGTCGTTTGCTTTCGGCTTGTTTGGTCAAGCGATTTCTTTTGTTACGGCACAACAAAATCATACATTTTCGCTGCTGGCATATGGTGCTCACCGTAAATTTCAAGCTGAATTTGAACGCTATTGGGTGAACGCTAATGAAGCTAAGCTTGACACTTTTCTTAATAAAATAACAAAACTGGTCAAGCAGCGATATTTACGCCAGTCTTATGTTAGTCATATTCAGCGGTTGGCACAGCAAGAGCATGAACGTTGGTTGCCGTGGATAAAAAACAGCCCCGCATTTGTTTTAGTGGATAAAAAAATAAACGTATTAGAGCAATATGCAAACTGGGATGCTGCACTTACCCAGTATCTACAACAAAAATACGTTACTAAGCAACTTAACCTACACCACGCTTTTTTTGACCGTGTTGAAGCAAATCCATTAACACTAAGTCAAAGACGTGCTTGTGTGATTGATGACGATAATAACTTGTTATTGGCTGGCGCAGGCACTGGCAAAACCAGTGTCATGATTGGCAGGGCGGGGTTTTTAGTGCAAAGTCAGCAGGCAAGTTACAGTGATATTTTATTGCTGGCCTATGGTCGCAAAGCTGCTGATGAAATGGATCAACGGATCGAAAATAAGCTCGCCACCGATAAAATAAAAGCCGCTACTTTTCATAGTGTCGGACTGGAGATTATCTCACAAGTTGAACGTGCTAAACCGACTATGAGTGTATTTGCAGAAGACGAAAAAGTGAAAGCAAAATGGGTGCAGCAGTGCTTTGAATCATTGATTGAAAACAGTGCCGAGTATCGTCATCTGGTTTTAGATTATTTTAGTAAATACTATTATGTTGAAAAAAATGAATTTGATTTTAAAACATTGGGTGATTATTACAGCTACTTAAATGATAACGATATCCGTAGCCTAAAAGGCGACAAGGTAAAAAGCTTTGGTGAGTTATATATAGCTAATTGGCTGTTTTATCACGGCATAGATTATCAATACGAAGCGCCTTATAAAGTTGACGTAAAAACCATTGAACGCAGACAGTACAAGCCTGATTTTTATTTACCTGAGTACGATATTTACATTGAATATTACGGCATCGATGACGCTGGCAATACTGCGCCTTACATTGATAAAGCGCAATACCATAGCGAAATTGATTGGAAAAATACCACTCATGCCAGTAATAACACTCACTGTATAGCTTTGACTTATGGGCAACATAAACAAGGTAAGCTGTTAAACGAACTTGAACAAGCGCTTTTAAGTGCGAGCGTGAAAACACAGATATTGCCCTTAGAATCACTGCTCGAAAGCTTAAAAGAAACTGGCAGGATCACCGTATTAGCTGCGTTATTTAGTCAATTGCTGAGTTTATATAAGGCGGCTTATTTAACTGATGCTGATGAAGTTGATGTCATTAAACGCTCCCTTGACGCCAAACAAACAACCCAAGCGTTGGCGCTATTAAAACCAATTTTATCTAACTACAACGCTCACTTGCAGCAGCGCGGTGAAATTGACTTTGATGATATGATTATCAAGGCAATCGAGTATGTTGAGTCGGGCAAGTTTAAATCGCCTTGGCGTTATATTATGGTTGATGAATTTCAAGATATATCACAGCCAAGAGCACGATTGGTTAAAGCACTTCGCGATAGCAACAAAGGTAGTTCAGTATTTGCAGTGGGTGACGATTGGCAAGCAATTTACCGATTCAGCGGCGCTGATATTAAGTTGACCACTGAGTTTGCAACGTATTTTGGCTTTACTACGCAAACGGCGCTGGATCTTACGTTTCGTTTCAATAATAAAATTGGTGAAGTTGCCTCAGCATTTATTAGTAAAAATCCCGCGCAGCTTGATAAAACGATTACTTCTTTAACTCAGGTTTCACATCCTAGTGTGTCGTTATTAAGGCGCAGTAGTAATGCGTCTATTGGTTATAAAAATAGTTATTACAGTGACATTCCTGAACTATTAAATGGTGCGATTGATGACATACTCTGCACAATACACAGCAAGGCATGTAAACCCACAACCGTGTATTTTTTAGCGCGATTTTGGTTTCAGCTACCAACAAATACGGATATTAAAACCATGAGTGTTAAATACCCGTTGTTAAAAATTCAGTCGCAGTCTTTTCACGCCTCAAAAGGTAAAGAAGCCGATCATGTTATTATTATCGGATTACAAAAGGGTAAACATGGTTTTCCATCTGAAAAAGTTGCGCCCGCAATTATCGAAGCTTTATTACCAGCGCCAGAAAACTTAGCTTACGCACAAGAGCGACGGTTATTTTACGTTGCACTAACGCGCGCAAAACACCGCGCCTACATCATTGCTGATATGACCAATAGCAGTTGTTTTGTCTCGGAGTTAATTGCTGAACATGACATAGAACTGGATGAATTTACTAGTGATGTTGATCAATTACATATCGCAGATATAAACTGTATGCGCTGTGATAGCGGGGTATTAAAAAAACACAGTGGTCGTTTTGGGCCATTCTACGGCTGTTCGTTATTTCCGCGTTGTGAGCATAAAGAAAAATCGTGCGAGCAGTGCCAAAGCCCAATGACTCGCAGTCGCTATACAGGGTTTAAATTATGTATAAATACAGCCTGTAACCATCTAGTGCCAACGTGTGATAAATGCGGTGCTGAAATGGTATTACGCAATAGCGCAAAAGGGCAGTTTTGGGGATGCAAAAATTATAAAGGTAATGATCCACTTAGCTGTAAAAATGGCAAAGACAGTAAGTCAATTCAATGGCCCGAGCTTACTTAACCTATAGACAGATAAGGGCTAAATAGCCCTTATCTGTTGTTTAATTTATTGCATCGCAACAGCAAGTTGATGATACAAACCGATTCCGATAAGTACGTTAAATGGGAAGGTGATGCCTAGTGAACTGAGCATGGCCAGACCTATATCGGCTTTGGGGATCGCGGCTTTTATAGCGGCAGGCGCTGCAATATAAGATGCACTGGCCACTAAACTCCCCAAGATAACGATTGAGCCTAACTCAAGCGCTAATAAAGTGCCGACACTGACTCCAATCGCGCCTAATATTAATGGACTGATTATAGCAAATAGTGTCAGTTTCCAGTGATGCCAAGGTATAGGGCGTAATGTTTGCGCTGCCGTTAAACCCATTTCGAGTAAAAATAATGCAAGCACGACTTTAAAACTATTGGTTAATAATCCAGTTACTTGGCTGCCTTGCTGTGTGCCATACATCATACCAATAACAACACCGCCTACGAGGAGAATAACGCTCTTATTGGTTAAGGTTTCATGCCAGAGTGCTTTAAGCGATAAGGTATTATCGGCACTATGTTGTTTATCAAGTCGTCGATAAATTAACAGCCCTACGATAATCGCGGGAAGCTCTAGCATCACTAAATACAGGGTTACTTCAGCACCTACTGCTAGCTGCGCCGATTCAGCATAAGCGAGGGCGACTGCAAATGTCCCCGCGCTTACGGAGCCATAATGGGCGGCGATACTTGCGCTGTTCGCTACCGAAAGTTTTATCACATATTTTAAAATAGGGTAGAGCATTAAAGGTATAAATGCGCCAAGCAGCATCACCGAGCCCATTTCTGGCAATAATTGCCAACTAAGATTGCCGTGTAATACCATGCCGCCTTTTAAGCCTATGGTCAGCATCAGCAGCAAACTTAAGGTCTCGTAAGTTGCTTTTGGAATAACGAGATCAGAACGTAAAATCCCCGCAACTAAACCCAAAACAAAAAACATTACAACAATATCTGGCACACCTTTCTCCTATTAATTTAAAGTTGCGCTATTGTAGATAAAATCATGCATTGTAAATAATAAAATGATTGGTAGTTGGTTATAGGTTATTATCTATGGGTTGATTAATACCAGAGGGGATGTGATAGCGATGGATTTAAGACATATTTCTTTTCGGCTGCTTGAAGTGTTTATGAGTGTAGTAAAAACCGGCTCGATCAGTGAAACCGCACGGCGTTTACACTTAACTCAGCCAACGGTGTCGCTGCAAATTAAACGTTTACAAGAGGCTGTAGATGAGCCGCTGGTGATTATGCAGCAACAAAAACTGCATGTCACAGAAGCCGGGCATGAGTTATTTAGGACTTGCCAACGAGTGTTTGGCCACTTTGATGATTACAACGATTTTTTAGCTGAACTCAAAGGGGGTGAGCGCGGGCGATGTAAAATCGCCATGGTGAATACCGCACAATATATTTTGCCAAAATTACTCGGGCCCTATAGTAATTTGCATCCTCATGTTGAGTTGCCTCTTGAGATTGGCAATAGAGCAGAGGTGTTAGCGCGCTTTGAACGCGGTGAAGATGATATTTATGTATTTAGCCATCCACCGTCACTTGAACATGCAAAAGCGGCACGGTTTTTAAAAAACCCGCTTGAGTTTATTGTGCCTACTGATCATCCATTAGCTAATCAACAACACGTTGCACTTTCTGAGCTAGTGAAATACCGCTTTTTATTAAGGGAGCCTGGCTCTGCAACCCGGATGTTATTTGAGAGCGAACTGCAAAGACGCGGTTTAGTACTGAGCAACAGCGTGCAAATGGCAAGTAATGAGGCTATTCGTGTTGCAGTATCATCAGGAATGGGAATTGGTGTGCTGTCTCGCCATGTGTTGCCAATAGGAGATCATGGCTTCAAAGTATTAACTGTAAGTGATGCAAGCTTAGCAAGTCATTGGTACTTTGTGATCCGCACTGATCGGCATATTGCTCATGCTGCGCGTAGTTTTTTAACATTTGCCCAAGACCACCTTGAACAATACTTAGATGGTCGATGGGTACGTAATGAATTGCATGGGCTGAATCTAAGTTTAGCTGATCAGCAAATTCGTTAGTTGAAAATTCAACCTAGTGAACGAATGATTTTACCGCATTAATTAATATCTGGCGTGGAGTCTCTTAAAACGAGAGTCGGCTGGAATACACGATTAATTGTAATGCCAGGGCGTTTGTAAATGTCTTTAAGTACAAGGTTAGCCGCCATTCTGCCCATCTCTGGGACTGGGTTATCTATGGTTGTTAGAGTTGGGTAAAGGTAATTGGTGAAAATCACGTTATCGTAGCCCATAATGGCGAGATCTTTCGGTAAATTAAAACCGTGTTCTCTGGCGAACTTCATCGCACCTGAGGCCATCTCATCATTGGCACAGACAATTGCGCTAAATTGCGCTTTATTTTCAATAAAATGTTTTAAGCCATCATTGCCGCCGGTTTCTTTAAAGTCGCCTATGTAAAAAAGGCTTTCATCAAAGGCTATATTGTATTCAGCAAGCGCTTTTTTATGTCCTACGAGTCGGTCTGACGCATCAACTTTAAATTGTGGACCCGCAATATAAGCAATATTTTTGTGCCCTTTATTGATCATCGTTTTAGTGGCAAGATAACCGCCTAGAACGTTATCAAGACTAATACAGTTGTCTTTAATTTCCTCAACATAACGGCTCATTAAATAAATGGGGATTTTTCCCTTACTAAGTTCAATTAGATATTCGTCCGATACTATTTCCACATGGGCAATTATGGCATCACAGTTACGACTGATTAAAAATTCAAAGCCATTTTTCTCTTTGTCTTCGTCACTGTGCCCTGCGGTAATAATAACATGCTTACCTGCGGCACGAAGTTGCTGCTCTATCGCCGACATCATTTGGCCAAAGAACGGGCCGTCTAGTTCAGAGACTAAAACACCAACACTACTGGTACGACTCGATGCTAAAGAACGGGCAATAGAACTGGGTTGATAGCCAAGTTGCTGCATTGCTTCGAGCACTTTTTTCTTGGTTTTTTTACTTACATAATCATTGTCGTTCAGAACCCTTGATACCGTAGAGAGAGAGACACCTGCAAGTTCTGATACTTGATAAATTGTAGCCATTAATTTCCTAGCGTTATTATTCGCACTTTATAAAAACGTATTGATAATGAAATATAATTTACACATTACTGCGTCTAAAAGCCAAGTCTTCCGTGATTTTCTGCGTCATTGCGGGTGTCAACGGATAGATAAGCATCAAGGCGGCACCTAAAAAAGCAAATGCTGCGGGGATCCAACTCATTAATAGTTGCATGCCAGGTAATGATTGCGTAATGGTTGCTTCGTTCATGCCGTTATAGCCATAGCCTGCCAATACCACTAATACTAATGCCCCAGCGAAACCGCCGCCAGTTTTTTGCACAAACGTCCCTGCTGAATAAATTAAGCCCGTGGCGCGGCGTTTGTTTTTCCACTCAGAATAATCGGCAGCATCCCCTAACATGCTAAAAAACAGGGTAGGCATCATGGCAGCAAAAAATTCAGCTGCACACCCAAAAGTAAATATGGCAACAATGTTGTCAGCAGTCACCCAATAAAATGCTGTGGTTAATAAGCCACTTAATATTAAAGAGATGATAAATAAATTACGTTTGCCTATTAGTTCGGCAAGTTTACCAGTGGCAAGAGCGCCGAGGATAGACACCACTAATAACGCAACGAAGTATTGGCCTGCCATCAGTTCGCTGCCAACCTGATATTTAAAGTAATAAGCAATTACACCATACTTTATACCGTTGAACATCATGGTCAAAAAGCCCATGCCTAATAAAATTAACCAAGGCTTGTTGGTGAGCAAATCAACCATATCACGTTGAGTTCCGGTGAGATTTTGATGATCTTTGTTGAGTAATTTTTTTATCACAACAGTCATCATAGTCATGATAAATGCAAAAAATAGCCCACTGTAGATTTCGCGATAATAAAAGAACAAGGTAGTTGCCAATAATGGCAGAATAATAAAGGGTAAGTTTTTAGTTAAATCTTTGAGCTCTGATTTTAAATTACCACTGGTTGTTTTGTGGGGGATTACCCGCTCTTTGGTGCTAACAAAAGTGATCACCATCAAAACAATTAGTAATGCTGCAAATAAGTACATGGTTAACTGATAACCTTTGGCGTTATCGCCATCGCCAAAATAAGCAACCAGTTCAGGTAAAAAGCCCATCACTAATAAACCGCCTGCAAAGGCTCCGGCAAAGCGAAAACTCGATAGTTTCGTGCGCTCGGTATCGTCTGGACTCATTACTCCCATTAATGCAGAGTAAGGCACGTTACTCACCGTATAAGCTAACGTTAAGCCTATGTAGGTAACGTAGGCGTAAATTAACTTGTTGGTGTCATTGAAATCAGGTGTGGTGAAACACAACACCATGAACAGTCCTAAAAAAGGAGCAGACCATAAAATCCACGGTCTGAATTTACCAAACCGAGTGGTGGTTCTGTCTGCAATCATTCCCATAATGATATCGGTTACACCATCGGATAACCTAACCACCAAAAATAACATAGCTGCGGCCGCAGCCGATATGCCAAATGTGTCAGTGTAAAATACTGCTAGGTAGGCAAGTGCACCTCGCCAAACTAAGTTGGCTCCGGCATCACCCATCGCATAACCGATTTTTTCGTATAAAGGAATTTTGTTCACTGTGTGTTTCTTATTGTTGTTTTTAAAGGAGCACTAGCTAAGTTTACCGGCTAGTAATTAAACTACTATACGCAAGGCCACTGGCTTTTACAGTACGTTGTTGAGTTTGATAATCAACATAAACGATACCAAATCGCTTTGAATAGCCTTCAGCCCATTCAAAGTTATCCATTAGGCTCCATGCAAAGTAGCCATGGATCACCACACCTTGTTCAGTTGCGTTATGCAATGCGTTTAAGTGTTGCTGATAGTAAGCTATGCGATCTGAATCGTTAACTTTACCATCTATCATCTTGTCGGCCATTGCTGCGCCATTTTCAGTAATATAAATCGGTGGTAGGGTATATTTCTCATTTAACGATACTAATAATTCAGTAAGTGCTTGCGGGTAAATTTCCCAACCAATATCAGTTAATAGGCCTTGATGTGGGCGCTCGTCATAAAAATCATCAGCGCTTGCTTGGTAATGTAAACGCGTATAAAAATTAACGCCAAGGTAATCTAATGGCTGCGCAATAATTTCCATATCACCGGGGTGAATATCTGGACGCTGCTCTGCTGGAAGTTGCTCAATAATATCTGGGTATTTGCCAGTCATTACAGGGCGCATATACCAATGGTTAATATAATCATCAGCAAAGGCTGTGGCTTTAAGATCTGCGTCACTTTGTGTTACCGGGTAACAGGGAGTAAAGTTGAGTACGATACCATTAAGTGTCTGTGGGCTATTTTTAGCCAGCATTTGCATCGCTAAACCATGACCTAGTAATAAGTGATGGGCAGCTTTTCGGCCAAATTCCCGACCGACAATACCTGGGGCATGCACACCAATTTCATACCCTAAATAAGAGCTGCAAAAAGGTTCATTTAAGGTTGAATATGAATAAACACGATCACCAAACGCTTTGCTAATAAGATCTGTGTAGTGAGCAAATTCATAGGCGGTATTACGATTTAACCAGCCGCCTTGATCTTCTAAATACTGCGGTAGATCCCAGTGATATAAAGTGACAAATACCTTGATGTTGCGGCGTTTAAGTTCATCTAGAAGATCAGTATAAAATTTCACACCTAATGGGTTTAAACTACCATCTTGATGCATTACGCGTGGCCAAGAAATTGATAAACGATAGGCATCAACGCCCAGAGAATCTATTAACTCAATATCTTGAGGCCAACGAGTGTAGTGTTCACAGGCGATTAGACCATTTGAGTTATCGGCAATTTTATCGTCTTGAGCACAAAAGGTGTCCCAAATACATGGCAGACGATCTGCTGCACCACCTTCAATTTGAAATGAAGCAGTTGCTACGCCAAAAGTGAAGTCTTTGCTCAGTAGCGGCGAGTGTTTAGGTAAAGATAATTGTTTCATTAATAGAAAACCTCTGCTTTCTTTTTATAGTCCGTGATGCTGTTATTTTTAGCTTTTAAAGCTAACATATCTGAAAGCGCTTCCATATTTAATTTGATTAATGCCAATAGATGGTATTTAATGACTTTAAGGAAGCGCTTCCACATTTAGGTTAGTGACTATTTCTTAACAGGTCAACAGTTAAATTTTAATTTCAATGATGACAAAAAATAGTTCTACCGTTGCTTAGATGAATAAACCGCTTGGTCTCGCTTTTGTAATACAGCAGGTACTTAGAGTCTTTTAAGCAGCAATGAGTTGATAATAGATAGGTATATAAAAATGAAAACACACTTACACACAGCTAAGTTACCTACACTAAGTTTGTTAGCTGGATTAGTTACTCTGGCTGGTTGTTCAGCAAGCGAAAGTAAAGATACGTCTCAAAATAATAGAGCTGTTGAACAAATGCAGCAGCAACAATCGCTAGCTATTTGGCCAAAGCTGAATAATGTGGTTCGAGCTGATCCGCAAATTGAGTCTAAGATTGTTCAGTACTTGCAGACGATGACATTAGAGCAAAAAGTTGCGCAGATGATTCAACCTGAGATCCGCGATATAACGACTGATGATATGCGTAAATATGGTTTTGGCTCGTATTTAAATGGCGGAGGCTCATTTCCGAACGCGAATAAACATGCCACACCACAAGATTGGATTGCACTTGCTGAACAGATGTATCAAGCATCGGTTGATGATTCTCTTGATGGCATCGATATTCCTACCATGTGGGGCACCGATGCTGTACATGGTCATAATAACGTGATTGGTGCAACGTTATTTCCACATAACATTGGCTTAGGCGCAGCAAATAATCCCGCTTTAATAGAAAAAATAGCCGCTGCGACGGCAATCGAAGTGATGGTTACTGGTATTGATTGGGTATTTGCGCCGACTGTTGCTGTTGTACGTGATGACCGCTGGGGTCGAACTTATGAAGGGTATTCTGAAGATCCAGAGATTGTCCGCCGGTACTCAGTTGCCATTGTTAACGGCTTGCAAGGCCATGCCGATGGTGATTTTTTAAGTAATAAGCGGGTGATTAGCACAGTTAAACACTTTTTAGGTGATGGCGGTACCGTCGATGGTGACGATCAAGGTAACAATATCGATTCAGAGCAAGCCTTGTTTGATACTCATGCTCAAGGCTACATTGGTGGTTTGTCGGCTGGTAGTCAATCTGTTATGGCGTCGTTTAATAGCTGGCATGGTAAGAAAAATCATGGCAATAAATACCTGCTTACCGATGTACTGAAAACGAAAATGGGCTTTGATGGCTTTGTTGTTGGTGATTGGAATGGCCACGGACAAGTTGTAGGTTGTAGTAACGAAAGCTGCCCACAGGCTGTAAACGCGGGGCTTGATATTTTTATGGTTCCTACGGGGGCGTGGAAACCACTTTATGAAAATACGATAGCGCAAGTGAAAGCCGGTGAAATTGCCATGAGCCGAATTGACGATGCTGTTGCGCGTATTTTAAGAGTCAAACTAAGAGCGGGTTTATTTGATAAACCGAGCCCTGCAAAACGTCAGTTCTCAGGTAAAACGCAGTTAATTGGCGCGCAAGCGCACCGCGATATTGCGCGACAAGCTGTGCGTGGATCACTGGTGTTATTAAAAAACAACAACAATACTTTGCCGATAGCGGCTAATTCACGAGTATTAATTGCCGGAGATGGCGCAGATAATATTGCTAAGCAAGCGGGGGGCTGGAGTATTACTTGGCAAGGCACCAATAACGAAAATACCGATTTCCCTGGTGCTACGTCAATCTTTGCGGGTTTAAAAGCGCAGATCACGGCCGCAGGTGGAGAGGCCATTTTAAGTCCTGATGGACACTTTACACAAAAACCTGATGTGGCGATTGTGGTGTTTGGAGAAGAACCTTATGCAGAAGGACACGGTGACAGGGATAATCTTGAGTTTGAGCGTAATAATAAAAAGTCGTTAGCGTTATTAAAACAGCTTAAATCAAAAGGCGTGCCGGTCGTATCGGTATTCATTTCAGGTCGACCAATGTGGGTTAACGCTGAGTTAAATACCTCTGATGCGTTTGTCGCCGCATGGCTACCGGGTACAGAAGGACAAGGTGTGGCCGATGTATTATTAACTGACGCAGGAGGTGATATTCAGCATGACTTTACTGGTAAATTGTCGTTTTCATGGCCAAAATCACCACTGCAAACCGCAGTAAATAGAGATGATGTAGACTATTCGCCACTATTTCCTTATGGCTTTGGTTTAACCTATACAGATAAAAATACCCTGGCAGATAATTTAAATGAAGACTCAGGTGTTGATATAGCTAGTTTGCCTAATATGGCTATTTTTAATGGCGTGCTGACTGATCCATGGCGATTGTTTTTAAAGTCAGCACAGCAGCAAGTTCAAGTAGCTAGCAATAGCGTTGAATTAGCTGGTATTAGTTATCGTACTGAAGATAAAAATATTCAAGAAGATGCAATGGCATTTGTATTTACAGGTATAGGCCTTACTACAGCCGAAATCAATAGTAACTTCACTGAAGATAAAGTGGCTTATATCGAAGCAAACTCAGCGCTGAGTTTTGATTACAAGATAAATAGCGAATTTGCTGCTCCATTATTTGTTGCTATGAGTTGCGAGCATGGTTGTGGTGGACGTGTTGATATCAGCGCAGAACTCAAAAAGGCTACATTAAATAGATGGCAAACACTCAGCATAGACTTAACCTGCTTTACTGAGCAAGGCGTTGATTTTTCAAGAGTGACTAGCCCATTTTCATTACAGAGCACGGGTAACGGTTCGGTTTCTGTGGCGAATATCAACTTTGTGCCAGAAGGAGCAAAACAGGCAACAATTATCTGCCCAGATAGTTAACTTAGTCTTTGATTTTGTTGTGTTGTGCAAAGCCCTTTACGTTTTTAAAGGGCTTTTTATGCTCACTCAGATTATTCAGCAAGACAATATTGTTGTAAGAATGCTTTATGTGTTGGCAATTGTGCCACGCGTTGAGCAATTTGCTGTTTGATACTGTTCAGAAAGTGGCTTAACTCATCATCACTCATCAGGCTTGCAATTAAATGGTATTGTTTGGGTTTGAGACCTTGACCCAACATTACTTGCACCCATGAGTCGACTCTAAAAATATCGCCGTCATCTAAAAATACCCGCCCAGTTTCTTTGAATAAACTAATTTTATGAACAAGGGTATCAGGCACTTCCATATTTTTACAATGACGCCAAAATTCGCTATCAGTGCGATCAGTGACTTTATAATGCAAGACAATAAAATCACGAATGTTTTCAATCTCACTTTTTAGCTGTTTGTTGTATTCGTGGATTGCTTGTTCGGTAATACCATCAAATGGAAATAGCCGGATAAAGCGAATAATGCCCGACATAATTAAATGAATACTGGTAGATTCAAGGGGTTCAACAAAGCCACTGGCAAGCCCCAGAGCAAGGCAGTTTTTGTTCCAGCCTTTGCGTCGGCGGCCAGTTTTAAATTTAATTACTTTGGGTTCAGTGAGAGTTTCACCTTGAATATTACTGAGTAAAAGCTGCTTTGCATCAGTATCGTTTAAATAACGGCTACAATACACTAGACCATTACCTACGCGCTGTTGCAGAGGAATTTGCCACTGCCAGCCTGCATCATGTGCAATTGAGCGGGTATAAGGCACTATATCATCGCTAATGGCTCTAGTTTGTACTGCAATTGCGCTATCGCACGGCAGTAAGTGTGACCAATCTTCATAGCCGGTATGCAAAGCCTGTTCAATAAGTAGTCCGTTAAAGCCGGTACAATCAATAAAAAAATCACCATTTACGATACTTTCATCTGCAAGAGTTAGGCTGTTTATGAAGCCCGAAGTGGCGCATTTATTAACGTGGATTATTTTTCCCTCTAGACGTTTAACCCCTAGTTGTTCTGAAAATTCACGTAGGAATAATGCATAACGACTCGCATCCATATGAAATGCATAATTAATTGGATTTTGCTGATTAAAAGCACACTTACCTTGTTTAGCTGCTTGCAGTTCATAACAGTAATCACCAAACTCGGATTCAAGTCCTAATGTTAAGCTGTGTAGCCAAAAATGATGAAATTCACCTGCCCAGCATTCTTTGCCCGTCATGCCAAATGAGTGAATATAATCGGTGTTTTTTTCGCCCCAGTTTTCAAAACTGATCCCTAATTTAAAGCTTGCTTGGGTAGCTTTCATAAATGCTTGCTCATTTATGCCAAGTAATTTATGAAAAGTGCGGATCGGTGGAATAGTAGCTTCACCAACACCAACCGTAGCAATGTCGTCGGATTCGATAAGGGTGACATTGATATTTTTACCAACGAGTTTACTGAATGCAGCCGCAGCCATCCAACCAGCTGTACCACCGCCAGCGATAACCACATTTTTTATAGGTTTGTTGTGTGTCATTGTCAGGTTAAGCCTTATTGTTTAAAAGTTGATTTAATAATGCGCGATTTGTTGGTAACCCTTGTAAGTATTTGGCAATTTTTTCACGGTTTTGCTGATAAAAATACTGCCCAGCTTTAGCGTTATTAAAGGTATTTTCTGCTGTTGTATTTTGCGTGTGAAAGCCCATTCCATACAATACATATTGATAGCTGGCAGAGGGGAATACCTCTTCGTTTTCAATTAAATCAAACCTGCTTGGTGGTTGATATTGCCAAAGTGCCAGCAATTCATTCAAACGAGTAGGAATGCTCGATGGTTTTTTTATATCACGCCAGTATTGACTATCATCACGTTCACTTAATATGTAATGTAACTTTAAAAAGTCGATTACTCGCTGCCAGCGATAACTAAAGCGCTGATTAAATCGTTTAGCCAGCAAGTCCATATGAGTACGGTTTTGCGGCATTTGTTCGCTTAACATGCTGATTGAAAGCTCCACCATCGCCAGTGCTGATGCTTCAAGTGGCTCTATAAAACCTTGCGACATACCAACAGCAACACAGTTTTTTACCCAAAACTGTGTGCGGTAACCAGGAAGAAAACTCAGCTTGCGAGTTTGTATTTGCTCGGCGACTTGTTCACCAACAGATAGCGCAGCATAGCTCTTTAAGGTGTTCACAGCGGTTTGTTCATCGCAGTATTTATCGCTATAGGTATAACCGATACCACGACGACTCGGTAGACCAATATCCCAGATCCAACCATGTGGCTGCGCCGTTGATAAAGTGGCTGAGGCGATCTCTTGTTGATTATCGTTATAAGGGAGATGTGCAGCGATAGCGCTATTATTAAAAAGAATATGATCTTGTGTGATAAGCGTTGCGCCATAGTGCTCACCAATCAAACGCGCCCGAGCACCGGTACAATCAATGAATAAGTCGCCGTCTATGTCACCGTGCTTTATGGTGGTGAGTGAATGAATATAATCGTCATGACTATTTTTTACTTCGATGACGTCATCAATAATATGATGCACATTGAGTTTTTCTACGCAGTGGTGTTTTAAAAATGTGGCAAACTTACCGGCATCAAGATGATAGCCGTAATTAGTGACCGCCGCGTATTCTGGTGTGTGTAACTGCTTAGGTGCAAGTGCTGCTTGGCAAACAAAGCTTTGCATATTAACGGCGTCGGCATATTTTTGAGTGCTTGCATGATGTTGCCAGTAAGCGTGTAAATCGGTTTCTAAATAGCCTTCGGGAGTCATAAACGGATGATAGTAGTTTTCGCCTATATTTATGTTACGCCAGTTTATGAATTTTGAACCTTGCTTAAATGAAGCATCGCAGTGACGTATAAAATCTATTTCTTCGATACCAATTCGCTTGAGCGTATTGCGCATAGACGGCCAAGTGCCTTCGCCTACACCTGAAATAGCAATGTTTGCAGACTCTATTAAGGTAACCTTTTGTTTAGGGTGTTCAGCGGCTAATAGCCCTGCACTTAGCCAACCTGCTGCGCCACCACCTAATACCACAATGTGTTGTATTTTATTATTCATTGTGTGCTCTGTTGTTTTAATAAAATTGCTATTAACCTGCAACGCAAAAAGCCGCTAACAACTAGCGGCTTAATACTCATGGCGTTAATGAGTCAATAACCCTTGCTTAGAAGTTATAACGCATACCAATATTATAGCGTGCACCATTTTGTTCTAAATTCCATAACTGTGCTTCATACCGGCCATGTTGGCGCATATTTTGTTCAGTAATGTTAAGCCCTTCGACAAAGAACGACATTTGTTCACTGTAGTTGTAAGCAATATTAAAATCAATTTGGTAATACTCTTCTGTAAAGCCCGGTTCGTTAACGTAACGGGCAGCACTGTTTAAGAATTTATCACGCCAGTTATAGGCGATACGCGCCTGAAACTTATCGTTTTCGTACATGGCTATAAAGTTAGCTGTGTCGCTTAAGCCAACGAGGGCAAATTGTGTGACGGTTGGATCAGCGGCTACATTATAATCAATATCACCATTTACTATGGTGTAGTTAGCTTGTAAGCCAAAACCCGTGTCGCCAAAGAAGTGTTGTACGGCAAATTCATAACCATCAATTTTGGCATCTTTACTGTTGGTTGGTACTTGTGCCGTAAAGTCCATCAGTGGGTCATCACTGTTTGGTAGAACGTCGTAAGCGGCTTCAAATTCTTCATAGCTCATCGAGTCAAATGCTACACCATTTTCCATTGCAGCGACCATTTGGAATAAATTTGAATCAGTAAACGCAAGACCTTGTGCCTCAAGCTCTGCTTTGGCTGCTTGTGCTCTTGGACCCGCAGATGCATCGCGTAAGCCGTAGTAGTTTTGAGTCATTGGTGATAGACCAATAAAATTATCTACTTTTTTATTAAAGTAACCAATCGACACATAACTTAGATCAGTGAAGTACCACTCAGCAGATACATCAAAATTATTCGATTCAAGTGGGACAAGGCTAGGGTTACCAGTTGCTGCTGGTGCATTAGTGGTGCCTGGAATGATCGAAGGGCCGGTAGGTACACCTACCGTTGCCGCAGAACTTAAATTGTCGTAAGTAGGGCGGGCAATAGTGGTACTGTAAGAGGCGCGAAGAGTCACATCCTCAATAACGTTAATGTTAAAATCTAAGCTAGGTAAAAAATGGTTATAGCTTGAGCTCAAGGAATAGTCATCTTTATTGGTGCCGTAACGCACATTAAAGTCGTTGTTACCTTCCCATGCAACTGCATCAGGTAAATCAATATTAGCAGTTGAGGTAATATCGGTTGTTTCATAGCGCGCACCAATCACAAGGTTAAATACCATACCATTGATTTCGTTACTGTAATTATATTGTACAAATGCCGCTTGAATATCTTCTTCAATAGTGCGATTTGTTGCAAAGGCGCCATCAGCCGCAAAATTGAACCCGTATTGATCTGCCGCCCAGTAACCAATCTGTGAAGCACTACCGGTAAAGCCTTGATCAAACGAACCACTGGTATCGTAATCATCAAATTCGGCTAAAAAATTAGTTGGATCTAAATAGCCATCGGGTAGTTCACCAGGGTTTTCAATGCCCCAGTTACCCATTGTATTACGTGTTAGCGATTGTAAAGAGTGACTTTCCATTGAGCGTGACTCAATACCAAAGTCGATACTGCCGTTGTCTATGAGATAACTACCGTGTAGTCGAAATTCATCAACGGTTGATTCTTGACTTGCAAAGTTTGCATCTAAAATTGAGCTACCTACATCAGCTTGATCAAGCGCTCCTGAGCAGTTTAGATTTGTGCGACTACAGTCATCGAAATCTATTACCATAGAGGGTAAGTCACGGCTAAAGTCAACTTGTTGTGCGGCCACGACATTGGCACCTAAGCCTGCATTTATCCAACTACCATAAGGCGCATCGGGTTTGCTGGTGGCTTTTGAGCTGTGGGCATCAAACGTAAAGTTCAGTTGATCACTAAAGTAGTATTGAAGGTTTAAACCGATTGAATTATTTTCGTTTACTTGATTTTGCTCTTGTAATGCTAAGCCTAAGTCGCGAGTGGATAAGTCGCGGCGTTCTTCACGGTAATAAATAGGTGTTTTAACAGCATTGTCATCAAATGTTAAATGGGTTTTATAGTTGTCCATCCAAATTGATTGCTCTGCACGGGCTTCAAATAACTCTTGCTGTGAGTAAGTATAATCAAGTGTTGCGGTAAACGAGTCAATAGGGCTGTATTGCAATGTTAATTGAGCATTAGTACGAGTTCGCTCACGATCTGCAATGGTGTAGCGCAAGTCTGATGGCATTGAATAATACTGGCCCATCGCAGGAGCATTTTCTAATACAATGTCATCTGCTGCTTGAGGGATGGTGCCATCATATTCTGTGGTGCGCCATTCGCCAACAAATGCCCCGGTTGCTGAACTATCACGCTGTTGCATACTTGCTGTGAGTGAAGCACCAAATTTAGCATCTTCATCTGTCCAGCTAAAGATCCCTGAAATTTCTGGAGTAACATCATCGCCGACACGGTTAGTTGTATCGTGCTGTGCTTTAACACCAATATTGGCAACTAGGCCAGGGTTATCAAGCGGACGAGCAGTATTGATATTAATGGTTGCACCAATGCCACCAGATGCGATGCTTGCTTTACCTGTTTTATATACTTCCACTGATTTCACACTTTCTGAGGCAAGATTAGCAAAATCATAGGCTCGAGAGTTTGGAGCACCACCACCAGCAGGAAGAGAGGCCGCAGGCATTGTACGTCCGTTTAATGTCACCATATTATAATCTGGACCAAAACCACGCACCGTCACTTTAGAACCTTCACCATTGCTGCGGTCAATTGAAACACCGGTAATGCGTTGCAGCGATTCAGCTAAATTAGTGTCTGGAAATTTACCAATGTCTTCTGCAGAAATGGCATCAACAACCCCAGAAGAGTAACGCTTAAGCTGAGTTGATTCTTTGATACTGCCTTTAAAACCGGTGACTTGAATCACTTCTAATTCACTTTGTTGTTCAACCTCGGCGGCAAACGTAGACATAGTGGTTGCGGCACCTAAAATCAAAGATAAGCTGGTGGCTAACTTTGTTTTCATTAAAATATGCTTGGACATTAGACTTCCCTCGTACTGTTATCATTATTATTTACTCGCCACAAAAATGCGGCGGTATCACTGTGTGTGGAAGCGCTTCCATAGCGGCTTGTATTAATTTCTGTGGAAGCGCTTCCAGAAAGGCTAGTGTAATTTTTATGTTGCGTCAACAACTGTGTTTAATTTATTGCAGCTAAAATGTATTAAATTTGTTTATTTGGATGTGGTGTTTATTGTTTTATATATAATTATCGGTCAATTATTTTTTATTTTCATCTTTGTAACTTTATTAGGTAAATGAGTGTTCGCATGGTTTTTATGCCCATAAATATGAAAACAACTGAACTTAAACGGGAGGCTAATTGAATGATGGAGTAGCAATTAGCATAAGTAAAAAGTACCTTATTGTTATTATCTAATTGCGGTTGGTATATTTATAACGTATTGTTTGTTATCAATTAACATGGAATATATCGTACTTCCCGAGATTAAGTAAGAGTCGTTATGTTGTTAACTCACGTCAGAAATACCCACATAAAAGAAATCATGTCATGGTTTTTAAATGAAGAAGAAGTTCATGCATGGGCTGGGCCTAATTTTAGATACCCGTACGATTTTAATTCTTTCAAAAAGGGTTTAAAACTTGATGAAATAAACTCATTTGTATTGCTTGCTGATGATAATACGCTAATGGCTTTTGGTCAGTTTTATTTACGTATTGGTCGTTGTCATCTAGGTAGGTTAGTGGTTAACCCTGAGTATCGTGGTGGTGGCATTGTAGCAACACTAATTACGCAGCTCAGTGAACTAGGTCAATCAACTTTAGCTACGCAAACATGTTCTTTATTTGTATTAGCTCATAACAAAAGTGCGATTAAAGCGTATAAAAAACTTGGCTTTGTGCTTGCTGATTACCCAGAGCCAATACCACTTGCTAATTGTTTGTATATGACAAAGACACCAGGCTAAGTTTAATCAGTGGTTATACTCAGTGGACTCAGTGCTTAAAAAATTACAATTCAGTTCGGTTACATAACACCGTTGGCAACATGGTCGGTTTGTTGATCACTAATAACCACTTGATCTCTCCCTTTTGCTTTAGCGATATATAAGCGTTTATCGGCTTGATCTAACAGTGTTTTAATTGAAGCATTGGCATCATAACTACTGCTAATTCCCACACTTACTGATAAATTAATAGTGTTTCCTTTAAAACGTAAGCTATGCCCTCTAATTGCATCACAGAGTTTTTGAGCAGTTACCTGAGCTTGATTAAGAGATTGATCAGGGAGTAATAAAGCAAACTCTTCACCACCAATTCGCGCAGCAATATCGTTATCATTTAGCTGTGCCATGATATGTTGCGCGATCCATTTAATAGCGGTATCACCTGTGCTGTGACCATATTTATCATTAACACTTTTGAAGTAATCAATATCGATCATAACTATCGAAAATGATTGCTGATATGCAACGCCTTGTTTGAGGAGTTTTTCACCTTGCATAAAAAAACCACGTCTATTTAAGAGGCGGGTGAGCACATCGTGATTGACTAGTCGCTGAAGGTTTTCTTCAATATTTACAAATAATAAAAACGGCAATACCAAAGCTGTAGCAGTCGCTAGAATGACATGGCTTACTAAAATTATTTGTAGCCAAAGACTATAATCAGTTGCAGAATTACTAACCAAAGGAGCTAATAACATAAATGCTTGTATATACATGATCAAACAATGGCTAATAAAACAGCCGGACAAGATTTTTTGTTGCATTGGTGCTACGCATTTCATCTTATGAACTAAACATGCGCCGTAAATAAAGAGTGTTGCAATAACAATACTTGTCACCAATTGGCCTGCTGTAATAGCATAGATTGGTAGTAACACAATTGCACTGACAATCACTAAGGTTAAAAAGTGCCGGTTAGTATTTTTAGTGAGGTTAGTTACTTTCTGCAAACCAATAAGAGCGAGTATAGGACTAATTATGATGCACATATCAGCCAGATAGTGCGTAATAAAAGGGTTATCAAGCACTATTCGCAGGCATGCTAAAATTTGCGCGGCCACAAATACCATACACGACCCGCCTAAGTATAAATAACAGGGTTGTTTTTTATAATTATAAACGGTAAAAAAAAAGCCGCCGATCAGGACATTCAAAAGTAATGATATGCTCATCACAGTAGGTAAATGTAGCATTATGAATCTGCCTTGTTTAATCGAGCTGCTTTAGTCACTGTTGTTATAATTATTATGTATTAGTATTTAAATAGCAAGGTAGTATTAAATTGCTGCATTTATTGTAATAGGTTTGTAAGTGCACTGTCTAATTTTTTATAACGAAAGCAATAGTTGCTATCAAGTGCTTTAGTTGGTTGTACATATTGTCCGTAAAGCAGCAAATCTGCCATTTCACCCATTACTAATTTTAGTACCCATGCAGGCATAGTTATTTTTGCTGGTCGATTTAATACCTTACCTAAACTTTGACTAAATTCGCTATTTGATACAGGTGTTGGAGCGGTCATATTAATTGCGCCGCTGAGTTGCACGTTATTGATAATATGTATAATTAAATTAATCATATCCTCGATATGTATCCATGACATGCCTTGCTGGCCATCAGCAATAGGACCACCTAGTGCTAATTTAAATGGTGGTAACATTTTGGCTAATGCACCACCATTGTTAGCTAAAACGATACCGGTACGTAATAAACATACTCGAGTATTGACTGATTCTGCTTGCAGGGCGGCTTGTTCCCAATCATGGCATAGTTGATGACTAAATTCAGGGGTCACATCAACAAAGCTTTCGTCAATTACACTGGTGGATTGGCGACCGTAAAATCCGACCGCACTGCCTGATATAAAAGTATGCGGCGGTGTATCGCATTGGTTAATTGCAGCGCTAATTTGTTGAGTGAGCGAAATACGGCTGTCTCGCAGTATTTGTTTTTGTTTGTCGCTCCAGCGTTTATTTACGATGGGTTCACCGGCTAAATTAATAATGCAATCGAGATTATTAAAATCAACCTCTTCAAGGGAGTCAGTCGTATGAATGTTCTCACCTAACAGTTTTGTCGCATTTGCAGGATTGCGGGTGAGCACTGTCAATTGATGTTCTTTGTTCAGCTCAGGGCACAAATGACGACCGATCAGGCCTGTTGCGCCAGTTATTAAGATATGCATAGCAATATAAAACTCTTTTAGTAATTATTTATTGGTTATACGTAGGGTAGGCTGCTTTGATCACTTTGCAAATATTTCATTCTACAGACTTTTCACATACACTAGCTGCAGTTTATATTTTAAAGGATTGTAGTTTGGCTAGTTTAACTGGGGTAAACAAAAGTTTAGTTATCTTTGCAGCGTTGGTGGTTGCTTTAGCCGGTATTAAAGCGGCAAGTGTAATTGTCATTCCGTTTGTACTTGCAGCATTTATTGCCATTATTTGTAGTCCTTTATTAAGTTTTTTTGGTCGGTACAAAATACCTAAAGGCATCGCGATTATGTTAGTGATGTTGATGGTGGTTGGCTTAGGGGTTAGCCTTGCCAGCTTAGTCGGGCAATCATTGACTGACTTTTCACAGCATTTACCTGAATATAAAAGTAAGTTACAGGATGAGTTTATTTGGTTGGTTGATGTTGCTGCCAAGTACAATATTTTGCTCAATAAAGAGCAAGTTATATCAATGTTCGACCCAGGAAAAATGATTGATGTTGCCACCGGTATGCTGACTGGCTTAGGTGGCGTGATGGCAAATTTGTTCTTAATTATTTTAACTGTGGTATTTATGCTTTTTGAAGGGCCTATGCTTAGTCATAAAATTCATATGGCATTAGACGATCCTGATATGAAAATGCAGCAAATAGACCGTTTTTTAAATTCTATTAATTCTTATTTAGCGATCAAAACAGTGGTGAGTGTTGGTACTGGTGTATTAGCCGGGCTACTACTGTGGATCTTAAATGTTGACTACTTCGTGTTATGGGGAGTAATGGCATTTATGTTTAATTACATCCCTAATATTGGCTCTATTATTGCCGCTATCCCAGCTGTTTTATTAGCTTTGATCACACAAGGACCCTTGGTCGCAGGGATCGTAGGTGCAGGTTATTTAACTATTAATACCGTGATGGGTAATATAGTCGAACCAAAGTACATGGGCAAAGGTTTAGGGTTGTCGACCTTAGTGGTATTTTTATCACTGATCTTTTGGGGCTGGCTGATTGGCACTGTAGGTATGTTGTTATCGGTGCCACTGACGATGATTGTTAAAATTGCCCTAGAAACTAGTGATGAAGGACGTTGGTTAGCGACTCTTTTGGGTAATGGTGAAGAAATCGAGTCACCGTCTAAATAGCCACAGTGGTGGTTAGATAGGTTGTTTTAATACAGTGATGTGCTGCTCTAACATACGCAATTCACAGCGTTTATATACAATAGCAGCTTGGGTGGCGTTAGGTACTTTGTGTAAATAACGCCATTTACAGCTGTCTTCCACGTACTTATCATGACTAATAATGCTACGTTTAAAGATTGGTAGTAACTGAGTGTTACCGCTATCTTCTTGGATCTTATTTAAATCTAAAGTGATTTTATTTATCCAGGTTTGTTGAATGCGGGTTAAGCTTTCTATTTGTTTATCTAAACATTGAATATATTTTTTAGCTTCATCAGGTGTTGCTTGCTCAACGACAGTACATTGCTCTTCTGCTGCAAACGTTGTTGTACTCAGTGCTAAAAGTAGTGCTGAGATTGTTGTTAACCGACTATTTTTTATCATTATAGTTAAACTCTAAAATAAATTTCGCGCCGCCTAAGGTATCAGCATCTAAAATAGTCAGGGTACCGTGATACGACTTTACTAAATCTGACACAATCGCCATACCGACACCATGCCCGCTTTCGTAGGTGTCCAAGCGGGTACCTCGAGTAAGTAAGGATTCGCGTTTATCAATCGGCACACCGGGCCCATCATCACTAATAGCGATGGTGAGATTGCGTTTTTGAATGACTTGGATATCGACTTGTGAACGACAAGCTTTACAGGCGTTATCAATTAAGTTACCGAGTAGTTCGAGTAAATCAGTTTTGTCACCTAAAAAGTAATCTTTGTCTTTAACCGCATGGGTAAAAATAATATCTTTATCGCGGTAAACTTTACTCATTGCATTGAGGATTGAATCGAGCACCGGCTTAATGGCTGTTTGTTTTTTCCAAGTATCAGATGCACCTGTTGCAGCACGTTTTAATTGGTGTTCGATCATCACATTTATACGGTCAAGCTGCTCTTGGGCATCGGCATCGTTGGCAAGCGGGCTCGATTTTAATACTGCCAGTGGCGTTTTAAGCGCGTGAGCTAAGTCGCTTAAAGACGCACGATAGCGCTCTTTTTGGCGTTGCTGAGTTTCGAGTAGTAAATTTAAATCGGCTTTTATAGTTTGCAGCTCAACAGGATAAAGTCCTTTAATTTCTTGAATATCACCTGACTCAATGGCTTTTATTTCTTTATCCAGTCGTTGCAACGGCCGCGCGCTCCACACAAAACCCACAGCCATTAATGCTGCAATGGCTACACCCATGACGTACATCCAGTTTACAAGGGTTTGTTTAAAACCATCCATTAAGCGCAGTAGAGCATCATTGCGTTTTAATAAAATAAAGCGAGCATGCTCTGACTGGTCAATGTTATTTAAAATAACGGTTAGGCTAAGTTGCCAATACACGGTATTTTTATATTCCACACGACGAAAATCGGCAGCGCCTGCTTTGGTTTCTAGTTCGTCAGGCACAAAGTTAACATTTACCGCCGACTCAGAGTGCCATACAGGCTGCTCTTCACGATAGATCATCGCATAAGTATCAGAGTTTAAACGATTCAATTCAGGAGCTAAAATAGTGCTGGGCATGATAATGCCGCGCTCAGTAAAATCGACTTCTGAAATTAAAGAATATAAATGGGCTTCGAGGGTTTTTTCGGTGGCTTCGACTAATGAAGCGTAGTACGCCTTACCAATAGAGAAGAATAGGATAGGTAAAGCGACTAATAAAACAAAGACAAGGATAAATCCTTGCCTTACTTTTAACGGTATTTGCGATGCTACCACTGACTTTTAAGCCTGTAACCGCGTCCGCGTAGTGTTTCTACTGGATTTAAAGTACCATCAGGGTCAAGCTTTTTACGTAAGCGCAGTACGAATACTTCGATTACATTTGAATCTAAATCAAAGTCTTGATCATATATGTGCTCTGTAAGCTCAGATTTAGAAATCACTTTTTGTGGATTAACCATTAAATACTCAAGCACTTTGTATTCGTATGCGGTGAGACTTAGTTCTCGGTCATCAACCCACACTTGTTGTGAGCGGGTATGAATTTTAATAGGCCCAGCAGTCATTTCAGGATTTGCTTTACCTGCGCTACGACGAATTAACGCATTACACCGCGCTATTAACTCTTCAACATGAAATGGTTTAGTTAAATAGTCATCAGCACCAGCATCAAGTCCTTCAACTTTATCTTGCCAACGGTCACGTGCTGTTAAAATCAGGATTGGAATGGTGACCCCTTGTGCACGGGCTTTATTGATCAGTTCAATACCATCGATTTTTGGTAAGCCTAAATCAACTACCGCCATATCAAGAGGATATTCTGTGATGTGAAATAAACCAGCTTCGCCATCATGACAGAGATCGACACTATAACGTTCTTTTTCTAATGCATTACGCAGATTGTCTGCTAAGTGTAAATCATCTTCAATTACTAAAATTCGCATTTCTTAATCCTTCTTCACTTCGCCGGTCTTTTTATTGACATGAACGTCGACGACATGGCCGTCCGATTTTAATATTCTTACAGTATAAATATCGTTAAGTACGGTAATTTTAAGAGTTTTACCATCTTCGACTTTTTTAGCAAGCTCAACAGCTTGTTTTTTATTGATCTCAGCTTTATTGACTTGAGATGCAGCTTGGCTACTAGTCGAAAAAACACTCGAAAATAGCACAGTGATGGCGACGCTGAGAGCTAACACAGTACGCATGATGAAAAACTCCTAAACCAGACCTGAATAGTTTAATGAACCAAGTAGCTATAATTCAAGTGAAAAATCACTAAATCTGATGATTCAATGCAACAGAGTTTAATTAACATCCGGTGAACAAACACTGAATTGTGGTGATTTGGCTCTAAGTCTTATAGCCATTGCATTAAATTCTGGTTCATTTAAACAGTGTAATCCAGTTTGGTTGTTGGTTTTACTTAGCCAGGAAAAACTTTCTTAAACGGTTTAACTTGTGAGTTTTCATATACGCCACCGTTTACGTAAGGATCTGCTGCAGCCCATTCGCGAGCCGCTTCTAATGAGCTAAATTCTGCAATCACTAAAGAGCCAGTAAAACCAGCGTCAGCTGGCTCGGCGCTATCAATGGCAGGTAATGGACCTGCTGTCAGTAATCGGCCTTGCTCCTCTAATTCTTGCAAGCGTGCTAAATGAGCAGGGCGGGCGGCTTTTCTTAATTCTAAGCTATTTTCAACATCAGTTGAGTAAATCATATACAACATGGTGTGTTCTCTGGATTTCAATATTATTGGAATTATGCTGATATTAGCACAGCAAAATTAATAGGCGAATAAATTGCGATTAGTTTAGAGTCTTACTAAAGCGCGAAAGCTTTACGCAGTTTTTAGTTAACTTTCGAGGCTATAAACTGATGCTGCGATTTAATCACTGTTAGCTTGAACAAATTTTAATCTTAAAAGAACAACAACCTCTAAGGTTTACAGTATCATTATATTTTTAAGTGGAATCTGCTTGAAAAGCCCAGCACAACACTGGTAGAGTCGCTTGAATGGTACAAAATAATAATAAGGTTTTTAAATGAGCGATACTCGTGAGCATTTTAGCTCCCGCCTCGGATTTATATTAGCAGCTGCTGGCTCTGCGGTCGGTATTGGTAACTTGGTTGGTTTTCCAGTCTCAGCAACAAAAAATGGTGGTGGTGCATTTTTGCTCGTTTACGCGCTATTTGTTGTGTTTATTTGTTTGCCGGTAATGATGGCAGAGATGGCAATGGGACGCCAAGCACAAAAAGATCCACTAGGCTCTTACAAGTTATTATCAGGTAATGATGCTAAGTGGAGTTTTGCTGGCTTTTTAGCAGTATTAACCCCGTTTATGATTGCAGTGTTTTACATGGTTATTACAGTCTGGATTTTTGGTTACTTAAGCCAAGTTGCGGTTGGGAACTTAGATGTGTTGGCTGATCCAAAAAGCTTTGGGGTGTTTATTAATAGTTCCAGCGTGTTTGCGTATATGGCAGCCGTGGCATTAATTGTTAATTTGATTTTAGTCGGTGGTGTTAAGCAAGGGATTGAAAAAGCAGCTAAGTTTTTAATGCCCGCATTGTTCGTATTGCTAATCGCATTAGTGGCGTATGTATTGACGCTAGACAATGCTATGGCTGGCGTTAAGTACTATATTATCCCTGATTTTTCTAAGATGAATGCCAGTGTCTTGAATGGTGCATTAGCGCAAGCGTTTTTCTCATTGTCGTTGGGTATGGGTATATTGATGACTTACGCTTCATATATCTCGAAAAAGGATGACATTGTTGGCAGTGCTAAAATGGTTGCACTGACTGATTCACTGGTGGCGTTTATTGCCGGTCTTATGGTGCTACCAGCTATCTTTAGTTTTAACCCAGATACTGATCCTACTAAATTGTCTGACTCATCTGTGTCGATGATTTTTGAGTTTTTACCAAAGATTTTACTCGCGCTACAAACTGATATTGGCTATGTTGGTGCATCAATTGTTGCGTTTGTGTTTTTCTTGCTGGTATTTTTTGCTGCAATTACCTCGTTGGTATCCATCGTTGAGGTGCCAACAGCTACGCTAAGTGACCGTAAAGGCATAAGTCGTAAAATGGCGTTACTGATATTAACTGGTAGCATCGGTGTACTGACAGTGTTATGTACTATGTCGTTTGGTATGGTTGAAGGGTTAACTTCATTTACTAACTATGGTGGAGCGTCTAAAAGCTTATTTGATATTGTGTATGATGTATTTTACGACACTATCTTGCCATTGAATGGTTTAATGGTATGTTTATTCGTGATGTATCGCTGGAAAAAAGTACGTTTAAGTGAAGAGCTAAGCCAAGGTTGTCCAGGCTATGCAGGTAGCTTTACTGAAAAATACGTTAATTTTTCGCTATCAACCTTTATTCCGGTAATTTTAGTAGTTATATTTATTAATACCGTAGCGACTAAGTTTTTTGCTATGAGCATTTTCGGTTTTTAATTAATACAACTAATTGAGCTTCCCATAATTAAGCCGTGTTAAGTATCATTAGCACGGCTTTTTCAGTTAAGAGATTGTTGCCGAATCTAAGTACTGACCTATTCCTAATGTAAACATCCACAGTCCCCATAAGCTGTGTTCGATAACGCAGACAAACGTGGAGCGGCTTTGAGCATAGGTAAATGCAAATAATAACCCGCCTATAAATGCCAGTAGTACTGCCACCCAATTAGCATAAACAATATGCGCTAAAGCAAATACTGTGGCGCTAACAATTATGCGCACCGTTTTTTTTGGCATGATGCGTTTATAACGATGAAAAAAATAAGTTCGAAATATCAACTCTTGCGGCATGACTGACAATAATGGATAGAACGCGAGTAACATTAACCAGTCATTAAATGAGTTTCGAGGCAGCATAAACCAATTACCTTGATTAATGATCCCGTAAAAAACCCCTGAAAACAGTGCGCCGATAAAAAAGAAACTAAACAGTCGGCGTTTCACTGCGGAAAATTGACCAAGGCTGGTAAGTCTAAAGCGTTTAAAGTGGGGATCGCCTAGCAGCAACATACCGCAGACACTCATTAACACGATTAACGCGGGGATCAGCCAATTAGCAAGGTAGGCACGAAGGTAAAAACCCAGCAAAGGAAGGCATACAAATATAAAGGTAAATTCAAACCAGCGGTATTGATTGGCGTTCAAGGTCGTCTCAGCGTGATTTTGTATACTAGGCTAACAAGCTAAGACGACATATTTATGACATTAAGAGCGCTTTTTATTGTCTACTTTGGGCTCATCTTCATCGGGTAAATATTTATACAACATGATGATAGTGGCAAAAAGACTGACAAATGTGATCCCCATTAAGCCAAACACTTTAAAGTTAACCCAAAAATCGAGAGAAAAGTTATAAGCGATATAGATATTTAACGCTGATATTCCCGCTGTGATCGCTATCCACAATATGTTGAGTTTATCCCAAAGCGACTCAGGTACGGTAATTTCTTGCTCAGAGTCTGATGCATTATTTAAAATGGCACTGAGTGCTTGTTTAACTAAATTTTTACCAAGAAAGTAGCGACTGATCAATAAGCTTAATGAGAGCACAGCGTAGATGATAGTGGCTTTCCACTTCACAAATTGTTCATCATGAAACACCAGCGTAAGAGTGCCTAAAATCACTGCAATGGCAAAAAATAACCATTGGCGTGTAGGTACTTTGCCTATTTTAAAATAAGAATAAGCGACCTGCAGAAAAGTGGTGCCCATTAATAATGCCGTTGCCCAGTAAATATCAACTAACTTGAATACCGCAAAAAATAAAATTAGCGGAATAAACTCAATTATTGCATGCATAGAATGCCCAAAAATTTAAAACCAAAAATAGTTGCAGAGGTTGTATCAACTTATTGTGTTGTTTACAAGGTTGACTTAGTAGTTACTAACCCTTAGCCTGCGTGCCTTTGTATTCAATCATTACCAAAATCTGCTGAACAGTGACTGAGTAAGCGGTATTTTTAGGAGCATTTTATGAATAAAGCACAACTGATTAGTGCAATGTCTGCACACAGTGAATTAACTAAAAAAGATTCTCAAGCGGCTTTATCAAGCATGCTTGCAGCCATCACTAAATCATTATCAGAAGGTGATCAAGTGCAAGTAAATGGCTTTGGCACGTTTGCGTTAAGTTATTATCCCGCACGTACAGGACGCAACCCACAAACGGGAGAGGCAATAGACATTGAAGGCGCTAACAAGCCTGTATTTAAAGCAGCAAAAGCGTTGAAAGAGAGTCTTTAACGCGTTTGATTACCAGAAAAGGGCCGCAACAGGCCCTTTTCTTATTTTCGAAGTATGAATTTACAGCGCAGTTGCAGCTTTCATGCTCGCTACGAACTGTTGTAAACCACTGAGCATAGCTTGAGGGGTATCGAGATTCGCTTCAATAATTTTCACTACCGCCGAGCCAGATATAGCACCCGCTGCACCGGCATTAAGTGCTGCTTTTACATCATCAGGGGTTGAAATCCCAAAACCTAATAACGCAGGGGCGCTGTGGTATTCTTTTAGTTTAGTGACAATTGATGTCGCCGGCATTTGTGCTTTAGTTTCTGTGCCTGTTACACCCGCACGAGATAGCAAATAAGTATAACCACGGCCATAAGAGGCACATTCGCGTAAAGTGTCATCAGATGCGTTAGGCGTGGCTATAAAAATGGGGTCAATGCCATTACTCATTGCCGCTTTGCGAAACATTTTAGATTCATGAAGCGGCACATCTGCAACTAGAATTGAGTCAACGCCAACTGCTTTGGCATCTTGGTAAAAAGCCTCTAAACCGCGTTTAAAAACTAAGTTCGAATACAACAATAAACCAATTGGGATATCAGCATTGTACTGGCGTACTTGTTTGATGATATCAAAGCAATCTTGGGTATTTATATTTACTTTAAGAGCGCGAATATTGGCAGCTTGAATAACTGGGCCATCTGCTATTGGGTCTGAAAATGGAATACCCAGCTCTAAGCCATCAGCGCCGCCATCAATTAAGCTTTTGATTATTTCAACGCTCAGTTCTTTATTTGGATCGCCAATTGTAACAAACGGCACAAATGCACCTTGATTTAGCTCGCTTAAACGGGCGAACATTTTACCGTAGCGGTCTGTTTTTTGAATTGCTGTCTGGCTCATAACTGATCCCCTTTAGAAAGTACATCCATAACGTGTGATAAGTCTTTGTCGCCGCGACCACTTAAATTCACTACTAAAATTGACTCTTCAGTTTGCTGCTCTGCATACTTCAGTGCATAAGCTAGTGCATGACTTGATTCGAGCGCAGGAATAATCCCTTCGTTTTTAGCCAGTAATTGGAATGCTTCTAATGCTTCGGTATCTGTAATACCCACATATTGCGCACGGCCAGTTTCATGTAAAAACGCATGTTGTGGGCCAACAGCTGGGTAATCAAGACCCGCTGAGACAGAATATGATTCCTCAATCTGGCCATCATCATTTTGCATTATATATGTATAAGTACCGTGCAAAATACCTTTGGTTCCTTTACAGATTGTTGCACCGTGCTCGTGGGTATCAAGCCCTTTGCCAGCGGGCTCTACGCCAATGAGTTTTACACTTGGCTCGTCAATAAAATCTGTAAACATACCAATGGCGTTAGAGCCACCGCCTACACAAGCAAGTACCGCATCAGGTAGGCGACCTTCAGCTTTTAATACTTGTTGTTTCGCTTCTTCACCAATCACTTTTTGGAACTCACGAACGATGGTAGGGAATGGGTGAGGACCTGCAGCAGTACCAAGTAAGTAATGCGCTTCTTTATAATTTGCTGACCAATCACGAAGCGCTTCGTTTACGGCATCTTTTAATGTGCCAGAGCCTGCAGTAACCGGGATCACTTCAGCGCCCATTAGTTTCATTCTAAATACGTTTGGTTGTTGGCGTGCCACGTCTTTAGCGCCCATATAAATACGGCATTTTAAACCAAGTAATGCACACGCAAGCGCCGTTGCAACGCCGTGTTGGCCTGCGCCTGTTTCAGCAATAACTTGTTTTTTACCCATGCGTTGAGTTAATAGTGCTTGGCCTAACACCTGATTCGTTTTGTGCGCGCCACCGTGCAGTAAGTCTTCACGCTTTAAGTATAATTTTACTTTTGGGTTTTTAATTAAGTTACGCGTTAATGTCAGCGGCGTAGGACGGCCAGCATATTCATTAAGTAACTTTTCCAGTTCAGCTTGAAAAGCCGGATCTGTTTGCGATTTATTAAATTCGTTTTCGAGTTGTTTAAGTGCTGGTACTAGCAATTCTGGGACAAACATGCCGCCAAATTCGCCGAAATAAGCTGGATTATTCATATTAACCTCAATATTTACGGATGCTAATAAATGCATCATTTAATTTGTTTGGGCATTTTTTACCGGCGCTTTGCTCAACCCCTGAATTTAGGTCGAGTCCATGCGCACCTTGATATAATGCACCTTGAATATTTTCTGGGTTTAAGCCACCAGCAAGCATAAATGGCTGCTTAGTCTCTTTGAGTATTGCCCAATCAAAGGTCTTACCGGTACCGCCAGCTTGCGTATCGCTGTGAGTATCGTATAAGTGGCGATCAACGCCATTGACAGGTGCTGGCAAGCTATCCTTCACAGCTTGCGCCTTCCAAATCTGGCAATTACTTGGTAGCAAAGGACGCAGTTCGTTTATATAGACTGCGTCTTCTTGGCCATGTAATTGCACTGCTGCAAGCTTTAAGCTCTGAGCATGATTGACAACGTCTGCGATTGTTGCGTTTACAAATACGCCTACATAGGCAAGCGGGGCACTTTGCATAACTTGTTTTGCACAATCTAAATCAACAAATCGAGGGGATTTAGGTGCAAAAATTAGCCCCCCATAAACGGCACCACTTTCATAAGCGGCAATGGCATCTTGGCTACGGGTTAAGCCACAAACTTTGTTTTCACCTAAAATTACGCTTCGACAAGCGCGCTCTAAATCACGCTCTGCCATCAGAGAACTACCGATTAAAAAGCCATTACATAACGGGGCCAAGCGTTTTACATCTTGGTGTGTGTAAATACCTGATTCTGAAATAACCACTTTGTTATCAGGAATAAGCTTTCTTAGTGCCTCTGTGGTAGCTAAGTTAGTGCTCAAATCACGTAAATCACGGTTATTAATACCAATAATTTGCGCATTGAGTGCCAGGGCTCGATGTACTTCAGCTTCGTTGCTCACTTCGGTGAGGATTGCCATGTTTAGGCTTTTTGCAACTTTTTCAAGCGATTGATATTGCGTATCATCGAGTACTGACAACATTAATAAAATAGCATCGCCGCCATAAATACGGGCCAAATAAATTTGGTATTCATCAATAAAGAAATCTTTACAGATCAATGGTTGCTCTACTTGACTGCGCACAAATTCGAGATAATCAAAACTACCCTGAAAATATTTTTCATCGGTTAACACACTGATGCAGCTAGCGTAGTTTTTATAAACACGGGTGATCTCGGCTAAATCAAACGGCTCTCGAATAAGGCCTTTTGACGGCGAGGCCTTTTTGCATTCCAAAATAAACTGAGTGCCAGGCGCTGCAAGGGCTTTATAAAAATCACGATTTGTGGGTATTGCTTGATGCTTAAAGCTCTCAAGAGGGCGCTTGGATTTGCGTTCAATGAGCTCTATTTTTTTATCTGCAACTATTTTGTCTAATACATTAGCCATTACTTACCTCGGAGTTTGCGTATTCTTTATTACTGCTTATGACAATGGCATTTAAGGTATTCAATGCACGGCCGCTTTGTAAAACCTCTTTAACTTGCATTGCGGCACTTTTAAAATCGTCGGCTTTATTGGTTAAATAAAGCAACGCAGCAACGTTAACAATAATGGCCGCATTGTGCGCGTCGGTGCCGTTACCAGCTAAAATAGCCATGCTAGCCTTGGCGTTATATTCTGGCCCTTCACCGGCAAGTTGTTCAAGTGAATAGTTTGCAAGACCAAAATCAGCAGGGGTAAGTGTGTACTGGCTGATTTTTCCGTTGTTAAGCTCTGCGACGGTCGTTTCACCGTGCAAGGCTATTTCATCGGTACCCGAGCCATGAACGACCATTGCGCGCGGTGTACCTAACGTTTTTAAGGTGTGTGCCATCGCTAAGCATAAACTTTCATCATATACCCCCAATAATTGCACATCCGGTGCTGCTGGATTTGCCAATGGCCCTAAAATATTAAAAATAGTACGGGTTTTTAAAGTCGTTCGCACACCCATAGCATGGCGTACGCCGCTGTGATAATGCGGAGCAAATAAGAATGTAAAGCCGGTTTGCTCTAAACACTGCGCCGCGTGTGCTGGGTTCATGTCTATATTGATGCCCAATGCTTTGAGTAAATCAGCGGAGCCGGAGTTACTCGAAACACTGCGATTACCGTGTTTGACCATATTTATACCGCAAGCTGCAGCAACGATGGCGGCGGTGGTGCTAATATTAATAGTGTTTGAGCCATCGCCGCCAGTGCCACAACTATCGACAAGGTTTGTTAAGTGAGTAATAAAAGGTATCGCATTAGCACGCATTGATGCGGCAGCTCCTGCGATTTCGTCGCTTACTTCACCTTTTATTTTCAGTGCCACTAAGATGGCTGCCAGTTCGATGTCATTTACTTTGCCTTGCATAATGGCATCAAATAACTGTTGGCTTTGACTAAAGCTTAATGATGTTTGCGTTAATAACACATCAATCATTGAGCCAATGCTCGCCTCACTGGCTGATTGTTGGTTTACTGACATACTATCCTCTACTGCTGTGCACTGGCTAAAAATTGCATACTTTGTTGAAGTAGCGCGGCGCCATTGGGCGTCAAAATAGACTCAGGATGAAATTGATAGCCAAGGGCTTTATCGTCACGATGATAAATTGCCATCGGTATTGACTCATAGTGGGCTATCACTGCAACACTGTCGGGTACTTTCGTGGCCATCAGTGAATGATAACGTGCCACAGGCATACGTTCCCCCATACCTGCAAATACTGGGTGCTCACCAAGCTCAATGATTGATGATTTACCATGTACGGTTTCTCCAGCATGGCCAATAATACCGCCATAACTTTGTGTTAGTGCTTGTTGACCAAGGCAAATCCCCAACATTGGAAAACGGCCTTTGCATAGTTCAATCAATGCCATTAAACAGCCCGCCGCAGTGGGGGTGCCTGGGCCCGGCGACAGTACTAAAATCACTGGTTTAGTTTCCGCACACATTTTGTCATAAATCACCTGCGCGTCTATGTTGTTACGATATACCACTAAATCGCTGCCTAACATAGAAAGTTCATCGACTAAGTTATAACTAAATGAATCAAAATTATCTAAAAAGTAGATTTTTAAGTCCGTTAAGTTGTTGATGTTTTCACTCATTTTAGTGTCCTTGGTACGTCGATTGAATGGCTGTAATAACCGCTTGTGCTTTAGCACGAGTCTCATTGGCTTCAGATTGAGGGGCTGAGTCAAACACAACTCCGGCACCGGCTTGTACATACGCGGTATTATTTTTAACAAAGGCCGAGCGAATAACAATGCAACTGTCCATGGCGCCGTCACCGGTTAAATAACCTACCGCACCACCGTAACTACCACGGCGCTTACCTTCAGTTTGCCTTACCAACTCTGCCGCGCTGACTTTAGGCGCACCAACTAAAGTGCCCATGTTCATACAGGCTTGGTAAGCGTGTAGGGCATCCAGCTGAGGTTTTAATGTGCCAACAACGCGTGACACTAAATGCATTACTTGCGAATAACGGTCGACCTTTAATAGCTCTTTTGCGTGGCGAGTTCCCGGGACACTGATACGAGCTACGTCATTTCGTGCTAAATCAACCAACATTAAATGCTCAGCACGCTCTTTTTGGTCGTTGCGCAGTTCCAGTTCAATACGACTGTCTAAATCTGGATTAATTTGGCCATTAGCAAACTTTCCTCGCGGGCGAGTTCCTGCAATTGGATATACTTCAACTTGTTGTGATGTAGCGCAAAACTTTAAAGCTGACTCAGGAGAGGCACCAAATAACGCAAATTCACTGTCGCGCATATAAAACATGTACGGGCTTGGATTTTGTTTTTTTAGTTGGCTGTAGGCATGTAGTGGGTTGGCGCAAGCTAACGAGAAGGTACGCGATGGCACAACTTGAAAAATATCGCCATCGACAATGTGTTTTTTCAAACTATTGACCTGTTGGCAATAGAGCTCGTCACTAATATCAACACTGACGTCACTGCTGCCAGCACTTTGCTGCGCACTATAGCTATCGGCTTGGTCGCATAAGGTATTTAAACGTTCGAGCTTTTTACCCACTTCAAAACAGTTTGCATGCACATCAGGGCCATTAAAAACGTTACCAATCAGCTCAGTGGTTTTAGCTTGGTGATCAATTACCACTAAGGTTTCAGCTAAATAAAATACGTAATCAGGACAGCTATTTTCTCCATCTGGTACATCACTCAGTTGTTCAAAGTTGGCTACCATGTCGTAAGCAAACACACCGCCTAAAAATAACGAAAATGGATTGTTTGTGGTGCTGCTGATACTATTTATACAACAGCGCAAGGCACTAAAAGCATTATCGGCAATCAGCTTTGAGGCTTCATCAATATTATGATCGATACCTTGATATTCGATGCTGAGAGTTTGCTTGTTTAATTGAGTATGGCAGTTTTCTAATTTAGTTTGTAAATAAGGCAGTAATTGCTGACCATTATTAGATTGCGCCGTTACTGTGACTGTTTTACCTGTGCAGATTATTTTTAGTGCACAATCTACCAAAATTAAACTTTTGACACTGTCTTTAGAATCAATTTCTGCTGACTCTAACAGTAATGAATTATCTTTATCAAGCAATCCATATAGTGCCAATGGGCTATGTATATATTCTCGCACTTCGGTGATGCTAGTAACTTCACCTGGCGTTGTTGTTATATGACTAAAAATCAAACCTCATTCCCTCAAAAAAATAAAACCCCGCAAGCTAAGCTATGCGGGGTTTGAATAACGATACCTATGTTTCAGATAGACCATTACCGTCCCGCTATACCAGGCGCCACCACCAATGATGTGTAAGAGTTGCTACGTTATTCATGTTTGTTACCCTAAAATTTAAATATAAAAAAACCCGCAATAAGCGGGTTTAGAATGTGTTAGACACGACAATTCGTCACCCGATAATTTACGAGTGCCACCACCAGATAGTGTTTTGGATTGAATTGATCATTGTTGTAGTTCTATTTGTGTCTCAAGTGACTACAGTAAACCGTATCAACGGCGTTAGTGTCAAGTATTTATTTAAAACAATTTATTAAAAAATTTTGTTATACTTAATAACAACTTTCGCACATTTAATAAGAGCAGTCTTCTCTTTTGATAAAATACGATTTACACAGTCATACCACACATTCTGACGGGCAATTAACTGTTGAGCAATTATTATTGCGTGCAGTTGAAAAAAAGATAGATGTGTTTGCGATCACTGATCACGACACCACTGCTGCGGTTAAACCTGCACAAGCATATATAGAAAGCGAATCTCTACCATTAACCTTGATATCAGGGGTTGAAATTTCCACTAAGTGGGAAAGTTTTGAGATCCACATCGTGGCATTAAACGTAGATATCAACGAGTCAACACTGACCAGCTTATTGACTATCCAACAGCAAAAACGTGCTGATAGAGCTGTCGAGATTGGTCGCCGTTTAGAGAAAAATGGCTTTGATGGCATTTATCAACAAGCGCAAGAGCTTGCCGCAGATGCACAAATTACCCGTGCACATTATGCAAGAGCACTTATTGCTCGTGGCGTTGCAACCACAATTCCTGGGGTGTTTAAAAAATACCTTGGCCGCGCTAAAACGGGTTACGTACCAAGCGATTGGTGTGATATGCAAACCGCCATTGCCGCCATTCATGCCGCAGGTGGCGTTGCTGTGATTGCCCACCCTGGGCGTTATCAAATGTCAAATAAATGGCTGCGCAAATTATTGAGTCAGTTTAAAGATGCCGGTGGCGATGCAATGGAAGTTGCACAACCACAACAAGCACCAACTGAGCGACAGTTTTTAGGCGAATTGAGCCGTGAATACGATTTACTGTGTTCGCAAGGATCTGATTTTCATTTTCCTACTAGTTGGCTAGAATTAGGAAAAAACTTATATTTGCCAAAAGATTGCCAAGGCGTTTGGCAAACTTGGGAAGGGCAAACAGGAGAACTAAATGAGTGATTTTTTTCATATTCATCCAGATAATCCACAACCACGCTTAATTAATCAAGCGGTCGACATTATCAAACAAGGTGGTGTGGTGGTATACCCAACCGATTCAGGCTATGCAATAGGCTGTAATTTAGGTAACAAACAAGCAAAAGAGCGTATTGAGCGCATCCGTGGTATTGAAAAACACCATAACTTTACCTTAGTATGTCGTGATCTATCTGAGCTTTCTACTTATGCACGAGTAGATAACCAACTGTTTAGATTAATTAAAAACAATACACCCGGGCCTTATACGTTTATCTTTAAAGGCACTAAAGAAGTACCAAAACGTTTGTTAAACGACAAGAAAAAAACCATTGGTATTCGTGTAATAGAACATCCAATTACCTGCGCATTGTTAGCCGAGTTAGGTGAGCCATTGATGTCGTGTTCATTAATTTTACCCGGTGAGCAGTTTACTGAGTCTGATCCGGACGAGATACGTGATCGCATAGGTAATCAAGTTGATTTAATTATTCATGGCGGCTATTTAGCTGAGCAAGCAACCACAGTGATCGACCTGTCAGAAGATACTGTTGAGGTGCTGCGTGTAGGCTGTGGCGATACAGCTCCATTTGAATAACTACGCCGATAAACCATGAACGAACTACATACTGATGATGTAGCTCAAATACGAGAGCCGGCGCAACAAAAGTTGCCGCTGGCTTTTTTGCATGGCAAAGAAGTAATGAATACCCCGGAAGATTTGTATATTCCGCCAGACGCTCTAGAAGTTATTTTAGAAACCTTTGAAGGGCCACTTGATTTATTACTATATTTAATAAAAAAACATAAGTTAGATATTCTGGAATTGTCGATTTTTAGCATTACTGAACAATACGTCCGTTATGTTGAAATGATGACCGAGTTTCAATTGGAGCTTGCTGGTGAATATTTGGTGATGGCGGCATTACTTGCACAAATAAAATCACGACTATTACTGCCAAAACATGAAGAGCTTGAGGAAGAAGAAGATCCACGGGCTGAATTAATTCGTCGTTTACAAGAGTATGAGCAATTTAAGCTAGCTGCGCAGAACCTTGATGATATTCCACGTGTTGGCCGCGATATTTTTATTGCCCATGCGTTAGTGCCTGAGCAGAGCGAGCACGCTCAATTGTTACCTGATGTTGATTTAAAAGATTTACTATTTGCGCTCAGTGATGTGATGGCGCGAGCTAAAACTTTTGAGCATCATCAAATAACCGCTGAAGCTTTATCAACTCGCGAAAGAATGAGTTTAATTTTGCAAAAGTTATCGACAGTCGGCACGCAACTTCCTTTCACTGACTTATTCACTCTTGACGAAGGCCGCAGTGGTGTAGTGGTTAGCTTTATTGCTATGCTAGAGCTCATCAAAGAAAACCTTATCACTTGCTTGCAAGTCGATCCTACAACACAAATTTATATCGGTTTGGTTGAAAATAATTAAACAATTATTAGGGTGATGATGTTTATCATTGATTAACTTGCTAACTTGCTAACTTGCTAACTTGCTAACTTGCTAACTTACTAACTTGCTAACTT
>NZ_JACJFK010000026.1:0-54350 GCF_014164535.1 Pseudoalteromonas sp. SG41-2
TCTGAATTTATTTAATATCTTTCGATATTGAATTGACTGTGCCGAAGCAACTTATAAATAAGTTACTTCTGTTGGTCACTCAGCTTCTCTTTCGAGAAATCACATTGAGACTCTAAATTTTTTGCCTTGCTTAGCGAACTAAGCTCGGCTGTTAGAACTCAATCTGTACGAGTGCCCACACAGATGATTGCTTTATATTGTTAAAGAACGTTGCGGTTAAAGTTAAACTTTATCTCGCTAGGGCTGCGCATATTACGCTTTCCTATTTTTTTGTCAACACTTAATTTTTAGTTTCTTTTAAAAGATTTCAAAGCTAAGTTTTACTCGACTTACTTACCGTTTGTTCAGCGCTTTTCATTGCTGCCTGCCGGGTCAGTGGATGCGCATTATAGGGATATTCTTGAGGCCGTCAACGCTTTATTTCAGTTTTATTAAATTAATTAACTATTTGCTCAAAAGGCATACAAACAAGGCGTTGCAGCGTTATTTTCGCTTAAATTTTCAGCTATGAGAGCAACCAAGCTGCGCATACAGACCTGATCCATCTCATAGCTAAATAGCAATTATTAAACTGTTGCACTGTTATCTTTTTTAATTGGATTAAATGCGGCTATCGGATTGATTAATTTTCCTTCAAATTTAAGATTTTTTGCCGGATCTGCCAAATCTATCATTTGCTGATTATTACTTAACTGTAATCGGTTTAAACACGACAAGGTAAAATCAGCACTAAATAGATCATACTTGATAAACTTATCTTTTAGTTCTGGGTGTGATTGTTGATAGCTAATTACACACTCTGCAACTTGTTGCCAAAAGTCTCGTTCTGAATAGTCGTTTTGCTGATCAAGGATATCAGCCACGAACCTAAAGAAACAATCAAACACATCTGTAAAAATTGACAACACTTTTAATTCATCGGGCACATCCACAGTTAAGCGTTGAATATTATCCGCCAGTACTAAATCTTTATTAAGAATAGCTATCTCCTCGGCAATATCTTTCATTATTGCTTTGGCTGGAATGTTGTTCTCAAGTAACAGGATCAAGTTTTCACCATGAGGCATAAAGACTAAGTCATGGGAGTAGAAACAATGAAGGAGTGGATCTAAGTATGCTTTTAGATATTTAGCAATCCATATATGAGTACCTATCTTGGCTGATTTTATCAAAGCAGGTAATAACGCTTGTCCTTGATTATCTATATGCAGCAGCGACGCCATGGTCATTAAGCGCTGATTACTCTTTATCTTTGGCATTGGGCTTTCACGCCAAAGTGCAGAAAGCATTTTTCGATATGGACTGTATTGATCGGTTGCGGCTTCTAGAGCGTGATTATAATAACCAATTGCTGCAACCTCACGCAGAATTGTAAAACCGGATCCAGCTAAGTACGGATCCTGTGATACTACTTGTGCTACCCAATCGTTAATTGCGGGAGTTGCACTCATATAATAAGGCGATAAACCACGCATGAATCCCATATTCAAAATTGACAGTGCGGTCTTTACATAGCGTTTATGCGGATGTGTTTTATTGAAAAAAGTACGAATAGACTGCTGCGGCTGATATTCATCTTCACTGTATCCTAAGCAAACCAAATGCTGATCAGCAATATCGTTAGAGAATAACGACGCGAGTTTATTAAACCACTGCCAAGGATGAACGGGGAAAAAAAAGTAATCGTCACTATTTACTCCACGCGCTAATAGCTTTTGCTTAAATGACTCTATGGTGTGCGTCGATAGCTCTTGCGTTATGAGTGTTTGATAATCTAAATCATCGGTGGTCGAAAACACCACTCTATCTTTATGCGCACCTAGCCAAACCAACTGTAAGTGCGCGCCAGTCTCTGGTGCGTATTGGCGATAATCATTGGTATCAAACCCTATTCGACCATTGTTTGCTATAAAGCAAGGATGACCTTCCGTCATCGCACTCTCTACCTGTTGAAAATCCGCAGTGGTGAGTTGCTCGGCAGTCAATGCTGGCAGCTGATGCTTATAAGCACTGCCATATAAAGTACTGGCTATTTCTTCTAAATAAGTAGGCAGCATAGCTTGGCTGATACCTAAACTATGTTGTAACTCACAAATAAAGGCGATTGAATCGAGCTCGGCTACTTGGTTATCTATTTGTTTTTCAATTGAGTCTGCTGCTATATGCCAGTGATTCAAATACCCCAGCTTGGCTTTAAAGCGATAAACAATGCTTTCTTTGTCTGTACTGAGCTCAAAATATTGCCAATCTGCATCTTCATTGGTCAATTGCGGTTTTATCAGCCGCTCATGAGCAAACTCACTCAAAGCTTTGCGAACATGTAACCTATTTACATGCCGCCATAGCTGTGGCGTTAAATGACTGACGGCTTGCTCTGGGCTCAGGGGAATGTGCTTCATAGTATTATCCTTATTTAATGCGTGATAAAAGTTATCACGCGTGCAAAATGCGAGATGTGCGGTTTTATGAGTTAACCTAACCGCAGATTGATAACGAAAGCCGGCTTTAGTATTCAAACAATGAATTTTGTTATTGCGAATATCGGGTTCAACAATAACGCGCTGATTTTTGTCATTAGCAAAAATGAAATTCATCACCAGTTGAAACACCGACCAAGTAAAGCCATGCACCTTGTTATTGCTTTGGGCAATCAGAATGTGCATGCCAATATCACCTGCTTTGACGGGGTAATGATTACCTATTTCATCTAATAGAGGGTCATATAACTCAACTAAAAAACACGCGCTATTGTTTGCGTAGCCGATATAAATATCACTATGTGCTAACAGGCTTAGATATTCTTGCTGTAACTGCTCAATGGTAAATTCCTGCATGCCCCAAAACTGCGCATGAGGCTGAGTAACCCACTGGTGAATTAACGCGAGATCTTGTGCAAGGCTAAATGGCCTTAAGCTAAGCTCTGCGATATTAGTAAACTGCTGACAAAAAACAGCTGCTGTAATGGACATTATTGAGCCCTCGTGGTCGATGCCAGATTGGCGCAAGGAGTATGGCGTCGACTTTGCTTGCTCAGTAGCCATAAACAACAAGCAGATATAGCGAGCCCACCAGCGGCGACCCAAAAAGGTATTACTAAACCAGAGCTTTTAACCAGCAAACCCGCGCAGTAAGAAGCTAAAAGTACACCTAAGCTTTGGCAAAAACTGACTTTACTAAAATCTTCAGCGTACTTGTCTGGCGTACTCACTTGGTAAAGCAGCAGATCAAGACGCACAATAATAATGAATAGCGATAGACCGAACAGGCAGCGTCCTGCGATCACTACTAAGTAAAGAGGGCTGGCTTGTAATGCAACGCCTGTAATGATCAACATAAAGACAACTAATAAGTTGATGGGGTTGCGATTTGTGTGCTGCCGCCAATGATTAAAGCACAGCGCAAGCAATGCCATAAAAGCAGGGATAGAAAACACAACACTCGCTAGGACGATACTGGAGGTGTCGCTAATACTTTGCCAATATGCCGCAAAAAAAGGCCGGATCAAAAAAGCACTAAAGTAAAAGCACAACATAACAATGCCAAGTTGATATACAGGCCAACGACTTGATGAAGTGATTGATGTTTTTGCTACTGGAGGCGACTGATTTTTACTAGGCGCTAATCTTATGAGATAGGCGCACACAAAAACCTGAGTAAAATCGCTTAGAGCCATTATTAAAAATGCGGCTTTGCCAGGAAGAGCCGATAACACAAAGCCACCAGCAAGTGCGCCAAGTATGGCGCCAAAGTGCACCACAACACTAAGCATTGCAATCGTCGCAACGTGATTTTTTTTCGCTTCCAAGCTCATTAAGTATGGATAAACCAGTAAATAGCTGGCTTTAAAAGCAAACATAGCCATGGAGGAAAACCAAAACCAATTTAAGTCGCTAGCAAAAAAGCTACTGACACTAAATACACCCGCAGCAATTTGGCTATAAACCAATAAAGGTAGCACATTAATGTATTTACTAATGAAGGCCCAAATAGGAAAACATACCATGACAACAAAGCAGCTGGCAGCAATGTAAGTGCCAACATAGGCAGGGTCACTTATATTAAATACCGCACTAAAGAAAGTAGGATAAAACGGCAATAACATTGAATCACTGAGCACTGCAAATACCGTTACCGCGATCAACAAAACTTTAAACTGCTTACTCATGCGCGAAACTGCTCTACTTCGTCGCTTAACTCATAATTGGGCGCAGCAAACTCCTGAAAAGCTATTTTACGTTCTATTGGATAATATTCATGTCCGGTGATCGCACGAATAATACAAGAGTTGCGATAACATGCCATGCCTAAATCAGGAGTCACAAAACCATGGGTGTGTTGCTCTGTATTTTGTACAAAAATACGTTGATGCTGCTTGTCTATTGAGTAATTACGAGCAACTTGATAAAGCCCCGCGTCGTCACTATCAATGCAATGACTGATCCCAGCTAAAAAGCTCGGTTGGTAAGACTGATAACCCGTTGCAAAAATAACGCTTTGGGTGTTTAGTGAATAACCTTGCTGCTGTTCAGTTTGCTCTAAGCTAAGTTCAAAACCCTGCTGGTGGCTCAGGTAGGTCATATCAATCAATGCCGAGTTTGTGTGCAAGCTTACTGGCAATTTAGCTGTTAGCCGTTTGCTATAAAGCAAATCAAAAATATTGTTGATCAATTCGCTATTAATACCTTTATAGAGATTATGCTGACGACGATTTAACTGCTGGCGTTTTTGTTCTGGTAATTGATAAAAATAATCAACGTATTCTGGTGAGGTCATTTCTAACGTTAATTTAGTGTATTCGAGCGGATAAAACCGTGAAGAACGAGTAAGCCAATTTAGTTGATAATCATGCTGATCAATCTCTTGTAATAAATCATAAAAAATCTCAGCGGCACTTTGCCCGCTACCAATAATGCTGATCGACTGTTTTTGCTGTAATTGACTTTTATTGGCTAAGTAGTTGCTAGAATGAATAACCCCCTCTTGCAACTTAAATGCTTGAGCACATTGAGGATGACGTGGCACCGGCCCGGTGCCTAACACTAAATGTTTAGCTAGATACACTTGTTCTGCTGTTTGTACTATATAAATATCTTCGTCTTGGCTGTACTCAACATGCTGAACCTCAGAATTAAAACGTATATTAGGCAGCTGCTTTGTTGCCCACTGGCAATACTGATTATATTCTTGGCGAAGTAAGAAAAAGTTTTCTCTAATATAAAAAGAATACAGTCGACCTTGCTGCTTTATATAGTTTAAAAAGCTATAAGGGCTAGTAGGGTCAGCAAGCGTTACCAAGTCAGACATAAAGGGGGTTTGTAAACTTACCTCAGGAAGCATCATGCCTGGATGCCAATTAAACTCAGCTTTTTTATCTAAAAAGAGGCTGCTGACTCCTTCAAGTGGCGCAGTTAAACATGCCAGACTTAAATTAAATGGCCCTAAACCAATACCAATAACATCATAAATGGACTTATCCATAGCTAACTTCCTCCAGTGCAAGACTTAAAGGAGCATGTTCGTTCGCTAAATCACTTGCTAAGTATTGATAACCATATTGCTTTATAAGCCTTACAACTTGCTGGATATCATTGATAGTGGTGGCACAGTTCAGTAAGGTGAACTTTAAATATTGTTTATCTGCTACCTTAGTTGCCGCGATCAACGCCTCACCTTGGCGAGATAACTGTTTACGAATATATTTATTTACGGCGTCCAATTCACTATCTGTAGCACCGCTATCGCCAACAAAACGAAATACCAGTGTACTTAACTGCGGCTGATGAATAATTTCAATATCTGCTTCAGAGGCTAATAACAAATAACCTTGTCGTGCTAAATGCATCACTTGTTCAAATGCTACACCTAAGTTTTGAGCTCCTACCGTACGCAGTGAAAACCACAACTTTAACGCATCAAAACGTCGTGTGGTTTGAATGCTCTTATTGCATAGATCTGGCGTTCCCGCTTGTTGCTGACTTAATGGGTTTAAATATTCGGCATGATAAGTAACAACTGATAGATGTTGCTTATCTTTTACAAAAAAAGCACTGCAGCTAACAGGCTGAAAAAATGACTTATGGTAATCAATAGTGACCGAATCTGCGCATTCAATACCCGCTAACTTGTGTTTATTATTGGGCGTGATTAATAAGCCCCCGCCATAAGCAGCATCAACATGAAGCCACGCACCACAGCGCTTAGCTATTTCAGCTATCTGCGTTAATGGATCGATACTACCAAAATCAGTTGTTCCAGCTGTTGCAACGATGGCCATAACGATATCGCCTTGTTGCTGACAGTGTTCGATCGCCTGATTTAAAGCGGTCATATCCATTCTAAAATATTCATCACACGGAACGCTTACAACAGCATCGTAACCAAGTCCTAAAATTGCGGCGGCTTTTTGAATACTAAAATGGCTAACTTTTGAGGTGAAAATTTTTAGTCGCCTAAAGTCGTGTGGTAAACCTTGCTGTTTATTAGTATGCCCTGCATATAACTGGCACTGAAAATCACGAGCTAACAACATCGCCATCAAATTAGATTGCGTACCACCACTGGTAAATACGCCATCAGCCTGCTCACCAAGCGCCAGTTTTGAGAGTGTCCAATCTACGATACTTTGTTCAATAAAAGTGGCACCACCACTTTGATCCCAGGTCTCTACAGCAGTATTAATCGAAGTAGCGAGCAATTCAGCAAGGATACTTTGATAAACAATCGGACAATTTAAATGCGCGAGATAGCGTGGATTATTAAAATAAACAGCATCTTTAAGATAAAGCTGAGCAACTTCTTCTAGTGCGTCCGGTATATCAAACAGCGGTTGATTAAGGTCAATACCAATAAATTTTTTAGCTAGCTCCTGCGGTAATATACCGCTAAATGGTTTTTGTTGTGTTGCGATTGTTTGCTCCAACAATTGCATAACCTGCTCAAGACCTATTTTAAAATTATCTATATTTTCCTTATTAAACATTGAATTAAGCATTGAACTTGCTTCATTAGTTGAAGCTTGCTGCTGTGAATCCGCCAGTAACACATTTAACTGAACCATGAGCACGATCACCTTTAATTGAAAACAATTGATAAATCTAAATGAGAATGTATACTAATCGCGTTTCCAATAAAGTGTCAATGGTTTAATTCTAGTAAAATTTAAGGAGTGATTGTGTTAAAAAAATCAATGTTTGGACTATCTGCAATATCATTATGTTTAATGAGTAACTATGGGTTTGCTGCAGAAAAGCCAGCCGCAGACGACATAGAAAGTATTGAAGTATATGGAAAAAGTTATCGTTCAACAGGGACCAAATCGAGTTTGACACCGATTGAATCGCCTATGAGTTTTGAGGTTTACGACAATAAATTACTAGAGTTACGCCAAGTAGATACCGTTAATGAAGCATTGCGCTATGTTTCTGGGATCACACCTGAAAATCGCAGTACAGTAACGATTTTTGACCAATATACGATTCGTGGTTTTGAAAGTTACCGTAATTTTTACGATGGTTTACCGCTGCAATACAACCTAGCTTATAACTTAGCTCCACAAGTAGATGCGTATGCAACACAAAGTGTCGAAATTTTAAAAGGCCCAGCATCGGTTTTATACGGATCGGCACCTCCAGGTGGCATGGTTAACCAAACAGCAAAAACGCCACAAGCATCCTCTGAGCACAATATTAGAGCCCGAATTGGTAGCAATAGCTTGGCTGAATTAGCTTTAGATAGCACAGGCGCTATTACCGACGGCGTTAATTATCGCTTTATTGCACTTGCCCGTAGCCGCGACGGCCAACAGCAAACAACCGAAGAAGAAAGAATCACCATTGCGCCCTCAGTAACTTTTGAGATAAGTGAGCAAACAAGCTTAAACCTTAACTTATATTATCAAGACGATCCTAAAATGGTGCCATCAACGCCATTACCCGCGAAAGGCACACTTTACGAAGCCAGTTACGGTAAGTTAGATGCTGATGCGTATGCTGGCGATGAAAACTGGGCTGAGTTTGCTCGTGAAGTCACTATGATCGGGTATAAATTAAATCATGAATTTTCAGATTCAATTTCGTTTTTACAAAACTTTCGTTATACCAATGCCGATGCCACGCAACAAAATAGCTATGACTTCGGCTTAGCGGATGCAGATAAAATTTTAACTCGTACTGCCTATAAAACCATTGAAGACGCTGAAGGCTTCGTGATTGATAACCAACTCGCTGTGCAATTTGGTTTAGCGAATACTAATCATCAGCTATTATTTGGCTTTGAATATCAAACCCTTGATTCTACATTTGACTATGCCGACACTTTTGGTGCAAATACGCCAACACTTGATTTATCAAATCCAGATCACAGCCAGTTTAATGCAGCTACTACAGCCGCTTTAGATAGCTATCGTCAATTTAGCCGTTTAGAGCAATCTCAACGCGGTTTTTATCTTCAAGATGAGATAAAGCTCGATGCGCTGACAGTGATTGCTGGCCTTCGTTATGATAATTACTACAGTGTTACAGATGATACGAAAAGCGGTATATCTAGTAGTCAAGAAATCGATCAAAGCGATACCACTTTTCGTATTGCAGCAATTTATACCTTTGATAATAACATTGCTCCTTATGCCAGTTACTCAGAATCATTCGAGCCCACTTCGGGGGTAGATACCTTAACTGGCAAAGCATTTAAACCAACGACCGCAGAGCAAATTGAAGTCGGGATGAAATATCACAACAATGATGCAACAACTAAAGTAACCGCGGCCTTTTTTGATTTGCGCAAACAAGATGTGGTGGTTAACACTCCAGACTTTATGAAATACACACAAAATGGTGAAGTACAATCGAAGGGTTTTGAGATCAGTGTTTATCAGCAACTCACTGACACTCTTGATGTTACTGTAAATCTAACAGATATGGATGTTGAGGTAATAGATAATCCACAAAACCCGGCATTGGAAGGTAAAACACCAATTTGGGTAGCAGAGCAACAAGCCTCAATGTGGTTAAATTACTTCTTTAACGATGCACTGGAATTTAATGGCGGTGTACGTTATGTCGGTGAAAGTCAGTTAGATGCCTTAAATTCCGATACAGTACCGGGTTATACCTTGCTTGATGCTGCCGCTAGCTATCGTTTTAACGACAGCTATAAAATCGGTTTAGCCGTGAGTAACTTAACAGACAAACGTTATGTGGGTGCTTGTTTTGATATAAATGGCTGTTGGATGGGCGCTGAGCGCAGTGTTGAGCTTAGTTTAAACGCCTCATTTTAAGTATTTAAACTCGTTATGAACGCTGAACAACTCGCCCTTAGTAAGCTGTTAAAGCTTGCTAAGGGCTACCACAGTGCTTTAAAAGTACCAGAACAATCAACAGATTGGCTCGATATACAATCGAGTTCATTGCTGGTTGCAAGGTTACACCAGTATTGGCAGCAGCAATACCCCGCTGCTGGGCGCAGTTATTGGGCAATCAAAAGCTGGGGAATGCTGTATTGGCAACCTGTCTATTTAGCGCTTATCAGCGTTCATGAACTTAATATGAGCTTTTCTTTGCAAAACTTTAAGCAACACTATCAGCAAGGTGTTATTGCAGGGCTGCAACTATCCACTATAAAAGCGCAGTACCATCAAAACCAGCAACAGGCAGTAACGGATATGGCTGCCCATTTGAAACGCTATGTTGTTAAGTTACTCACAGATTTAAACCTCGTTGCAAGGCTTAATGAGCGTTTGGCGATGCCCTTATTAGCTGACACGCTATTAGCAATACTACTACTTCATGCAAAGCGAAAGCCGCAGTTTAATATTCAAGTAATGGCAGCGCACTGGTTGCATGCTCTCGATATCTCAGAGGCGGGGGAGTTTATTATGCTTACAGCTTGCTCAGACTCATTAGCATTAACGCGAAAAACATGTTGTTTGCATTACCAAATAGGTAATGTTGCAAAGTGCGCTAATTGCCCAAAACAACCTCAGCAAATTAAAGTTCAACGGATGCAACAGGAGTTAATAGCAGTATGTTACAGCTAAATAAAAAGCAAAAAGCGAGTATAAACTCGCTTTTCTAGCTAAGGTAAACACTACTGCGCTTACTTTTTAACTGGGCGTTTCCAACCGGTTAAGTTGCGCTGTTTTGAACGTGCGATTGCTAGCTGTTCATCTTCAACGGTGCTAGTGATCACAGAACCTGCACCAACAGTTGCTGTTGCGCCAATGTTTACCGGTGCAACAAGCGATGAGTTAGAGCCAATAAAGGCATTATCACCAATAATGGTTTTGGCTTTATTTACGCCATCGTAGTTACAGGTAATAGTACCGGCACCAATATTTACTTTTTCGCCAATTTCAGCATCGCCTAAGTAAGAAAGATGATTTGCTTTAGAGCCTTTGCCTAAACGGGTTTTTTTCATCTCAACAAAGTTACCAATATGCGAGTCTTCTTCCATAATCGCACCTGGGCGCAGACGTGCATAAGGCCCCAAAGTACACTTGTCGGCTACGCTTGCATCATCAATTAAGGTATTAGCTTTAATAATTACGTTATCGCCAATCGTACAATTTTTAAGTACGCAGTTAGGGCCAATTTCAACGTTATTACCAAGAGTAACTTTACCTTCAAAAATAACGTTTACGTCAATTAATACATCTTCACCAGTTGTCACTTCGCCGCGTACATCAATGCGAGCAGGGTCGGCAAGCGTTGCACCATTAAGCATTAACTGTTCGGCTTGCCACGACTGATATGCGCGTTCAAGGCCTGCAAGTTGTACGCGGTTATTTGCACCTTCAACTTCCATTGGATGATCTGGTTGTGCTGAGCTTATCTCTACACCTTCACTGTGCGCCATTGCGACTATATCTGTGAGGTAGTATTCACCTTGCGCGTTTTCGTTAGATAAGTTGCCTAACCAGCTTTTCAGCAGTTTACCGTTTACAGCCATAATGCCAGTGTTTACTTCGTTAATAAGTAATTGCTCTGCGCTTGCATCTTTTTGCTCAACAATACCCACGAGCTTGCCATCAACACGTAACATACGGCCATAACCATTAGGGTTAGCTAAATTAACAGTAAGCACGGCTAAGCCGTTTTTAGGTGTGGCAGCGAGTAAACGCTCAAGGGTTGATTGCTTTGTCAGTGGTACGTCACCGTATAAAACCAATACAGTGTCTTCATCATTAATATGTGGGTTTGCTTGTGCCACTGCATGGCCAGTACCAAGCTGCTCAGCTTGAAGTACCCAGTTTACATCGTTGTCAGCAAGTTGTTGTTGTAATAATTCGCCGCCATGACCAAAAACTAAGTTAGTAGATGTCGCACCGAGTGCTTTAGCATTATCGATAACGTGTTGCACCATAGGTTTACCGGCAACTTTATGCAGCACCTTAGGTAGAGCAGAGCGCATACGAGTACCTTTACCCGCAGCAAGAATTACAGTAGTAAGTGACATTAAAACAATTTCCTTCTTTCTTTGTTTTATTGAAATAAATAAGCGCGTGTAAATTCAAAAAGATTACGTAAGTCACATCATGTGCACTTACTCAATGGCAATCTAGCAGTAGCCACTGAATCTAAGCTGAAATCACAACTTGCTTTGTATTAGTTATATTGTAACGGGGATCGATGAAGGATATAAGTAAAAATAATGATAAAGAGCTGTAAAAGTAGAGTTTAGAAAAATGATAGCGTTCTAATAAAATAACAATGCAGTATATTTCAAGCACAAAAAAGCCCACATAAAGTGGGCTTTTTGAAAACCAGATAGGCTTACTTTTTACGTAATTGCTGAATAACGCGTAGCTGTGCAATTGCTTCTGCAAGTTGTACTGCTGCTTGTTGATAATCTAATTCAGCGGCTGAAGAATTCGCCATTTGCGCTTCAGCTTCACGTTTAGCTGCTTCTGTTGCTTGTTCGTCAAGGTCTTCACCACGAACCGCTACATCAGCCAAAATAGTCACTATGTTCGGTTGCACTTCTAGAGTACCACCAGCAACATACATTACTTCTTCGTGACCAAATTGCTTTACTAAACGTACCATACCAGGTTTAAGGGCAGTCAATAGTGGCGCATGTCCTGGGTTTACACCTAGTTCACCTTCACTACCGCTTACTTGAATCGATTCAACCAGACCAGAGAATAACTTCCGCTCTGCGCTTACTACGTCAAGATGTACAGTCATAGCTGCCATACTACCCTCCTAATTACATGTTTTTGGCTTTTTCTTGAGCTTCTTCGATAGAGCCAACCATGTAGAACGCTTGCTCTGGCATATCATCAAATTCACCGTTTAAGATGCCTTTGAAGCCAGCAATTGTGTCTTTAAGTGACACGTATTTACCCGGTGATCCTGTGAAAACCTCTGCCACGAAGAATGGCTGAGATAGGAAACGTTGGATTTTACGTGCACGAGATACAAGTTGCTTATCTTCGTCAGAAAGCTCGTCCATACCTAGGATTGCAATGATGTCTTTAAGTTCTTTATAACGCTGAAGAACTGTCTGAACGCCACGTGCTGTATCGTAGTGCTCTTGACCAATTACTAATGGATCAAGTTGACGTGAAGATGAATCAAGTGGGTCTACCGCTGGGTAGATACCAAGTGACGCGATATCACGCGAAAGTACTACTGTTGCATCTAAGTGAGCAAACGTTGTTGCTGGAGATGGATCCGTTAAATCATCCGCAGGTACGTATACCGCTTGGATTGAAGTGATTGAACCCGTCTTAGTAGATGCGATACGCTCTTGCAGTACACCCATTTCTTCAGCAAGTGTAGGCTGGTAACCTACCGCTGATGGCATACGACCAAGAAGTGCAGATACTTCAGTACCAGCAAGTGTGTAACGGTAGATGTTATCTACGAAGAAAAGTACGTCACGACCTTCGTCACGGAACTTTTCAGCCATAGTAAGACCTGTTAACGCTACGCGTAAACGGTTACCTGGAGGCTCATTCATCTGACCGTATACAAGCGATACTTTATCAAGTACGTTTGAATCGTTCATTTCATGGTAGAAATCGTTACCCTCACGAGTACGCTCACCAACACCGGCGAATACTGAGTAGCCGCTGTGCTCGATTGCGATGTTACGAATAAGTTCCATCATGTTTACGGTTTTACCAACACCGGCACCACCGAATAAACCAACTTTACCACCTTTAGCGAATGGACATACAAGGTCGATTACCTTGATACCAGTTTCTAAAAGTTCTACTGAACTTGATTGCTCTTCGTATGAAGGCGCTGCACGGTGAATAGACATACGGTCTTCTTCGCCGATTGGACCAGCTTCATCGATTGGCTCACCAAGTACGTTCATGATACGACCAAGCGTTGCTTTACCAACTGGAACTTGAATCGCTTCACCTGTGTTTGATACTAATGCACCACGGCGTAAACCGTCAGTAGTACCTAGTGCGATAGTACGTACCACACCGCCACCTAGCTGTTGTTGAACTTCTAGAGTCAAACCAGCTAAATCGCCATCTGTTATTTTTAACGCGTCATATACGGCTGGCACGCTGTCTTGTGAAAATTCAATATCCACAACGGCGCCGATAATTTGGACGACCTTACCTAAACTCATGTCTATTCCTCTCGTTAATCTTTGCCCGAAGCATTAAACTGCTGCTGAACCAGAACAAATCTCACTAATTTCTTGTGTGATTGCCGCTTGGCGAGCCTTGTTATAAACAAGCTGTAACTCATCCATAAGGTCGCCTGCGTTATCAGTTGCAGCTTTCATTGCAACCATACGGGCGGCCTGTTCAGAGGCAGCATTTTCAACTACACCTTGGTATACTTGAGATTCCACAAAACGAACCATTAATGTATCCAAAATTGCTTTTGGATCTGGTTCGTAAATGTAATCCCAACGGTGTGCAAGTTCTTTGCTTTCGTCTTTTGGCAAAGGCAACAACTGATCGATTGTTGGCTCTTGCTTCATGGTATTTACAAACTTGTTGTAAACCACATACAAGCGGTCTAATTTGCCTTCATTGAATGCTTCTAGCATTACTTTTACCGGACCAATTACGTCGGTAATAGAAGGCGCATCGCCTAACCCTGATTTTTTGGCAAGTACTGTTCCACCAAAACGGTTAAAGAAAGTGCCGGCTTTTGAGCCCATAACTGCGAAATCTGCAGAAACACCTTTTTCTTTCCACGCTTTGATATCTAAAGATACTTTCTTAAACTCATTAGAGTTTAAGCCACCACATAAACCACGGTCGGTAGAAATGACGATATAACCAACGCGCTTGACCTCACGCTCTTCCATATATGGATGGCGATATTCAAGGTTAGCATTAGCAACATGACCGATCACTTTGCGTAAATTTTCAGCGTACGGACGGCTTGAAGCCACTCGTTCCTGTGCCTTTTTCATTTTAGACGCAGCAACCATTTCCATAGCGCTAGTGATCTTTTGAGTATTTTTAATACTACCGATCTTGCTTTTAATCTCTTTTCCGCTGGCCATGACTCTTTCTCCGAATCAAGGTGTGCTTTAGCGAACTAAAGCGCACCATTTATAACTAAATTACCAAGTTTGCGTAGATTTAAACTTCTCTAGAAGTTCTTTAAGCTGCGCTTCGATCTCGGCATTGTAGTTACCAGTTTCATTGATTTGAGCCATAAGCTCTGCGTATGTGCTGTTTGCATAAGAAAGTAACCCAGCTTCGAAATCCATGATTTTAACGATTTCGATATCTTGAAGGTAACCTTTCTCTGCTGCAAATAACGACAAAGACATTTCAGCAACAGACATTGGCGCGTACTGTTTCTGCTTCATTAGCTCTGTTACACGCTCACCATGCTCAAGTTGAGCACGAGTTGCATCATCAAGGTCAGACGCGAACTGCGAGAACGCAGCTAATTCACGATACTGAGCTAGGGCTAGACGAATACCGCCACCTAGTTTCTTAACGATTTTAGTTTGTGCAGCACCACCAACACGCGATACCGAGATACCAGCATTTACTGCCGGACGGATACCTGAGTTGAATAAGTCAGTTTCTAAGAAGATCTGACCATCGGTGATAGAGATAACGTTAGTCGGTACGAACGCAGAAACGTCGCCGCCTTGAGTTTCAATGATTGGCAATGCCGTCAATGAACCTGTTTTACCTTTCACTTCACCATTGGTGAACTTTTCAACGTACTCAGCGTTTACACGCGATGCACGCTCAAGAAGACGAGAGTGAAGATAGAATACGTCACCTGGGTATGCTTCACGACCTGGTGGACGCTTAAGTAGCAATGAGATTTGACGGTAAGCAACTGCTTGCTTAGATAAATCATCATATACGATTAATGCGTTTTCACCACGGTCACGGAAGTATTCACCCATAGTACAGCCCGCGAACGGTGCTAAGTACTGAAGTGCCGCAGACTCAGAAGCAGATGCAACAACTACGATAGTATTTGCTAATGCACCGTGCTCTTCTAATTTACGTACTACGTTAGCAATAGTAGATGCTTTTTGACCAATCGCTACGTACACACACTTAACGCCTGTGTCTTTTTGATTGATGATTGCATCGATTGCTAGTGCAGTTTTACCTGTTTGGCGGTCACCGATCACAAGTTCACGTTGACCACGACCCACTGGGATCATCGCATCGATAGATTTATAACCAGTTTGTACTGGCTCATCTACTGATTTACGTTCGATTACACCCGGTGCAATTTTTTCTACAGGTTCAAAACCGTCGTTATCTAAAGCGCCTTTACCGTCGATAGGTGCACCTAGTGTGTTTACAACACGACCAAGTAAACCAGCACCAACAGGAACTTCTAAGATACGACCAGTTGTGTATACTTTTACGCCTTCTGTAAGGTCAGCGTATGGACCCATTACTACTGCACCAATTGAGTCACGCTCAAGGTTTAGTGCGATAGCATAACGGTTGCCTGGAAGCTCAATCATTTCACCTTGCATACAGTCAGCAAGACCGTGAATGCGAATGATACCGTCAGTAACAGATACAATTGTACCTTCGTTACGAGCTTCACTTACAACTTCGAACTTCTCAATACGTTGTTTGATCAGATCAGAAATTTCAGTGGAATTAAGTTGCATGCTCTTCTTCCCAATTACGATTGTAGTGTAGTGGCTAAACGGTTTAATTTACCGCGAACAGTGCCGTCGATTACTGTGTCTCCAGCCTTAATCATAAGGCCACCAACAAGTGATTCGTCAACACTACAATTCAGCTTAACTTTGCGTGCGAAACGTTTTTCAAGTGCCGCTACCAGTGTTTCTTGCTGCGTTGCAGCAAGGGTTGTTGCAGAGGTGATGTCAACATCAATCTCTTTATCGTAATCTGCTTTAAAAGCAGAGAACAATTGTGCAACAGCTGGTAGGGCGGTCAAACGTCCATTTTCAGCCATCACCTTTACAAGGTTTTGACCGTATTCGTTGAGTTGCTCTGCACAAACAGAAATAACAATTTCTGATTGCTTATCAGCAGAGGCGCTTCCAGTTAGGAATTGAGCGACTTGTTCATTTTTCGCCACTTCTGAAGCAAAAAACAACATATCATTCCAACTCTCAACTACGCCTTTTTCAACGGCAAATTCAAAGGCCGCTTTAGCGTATGGGCGAGCGATTGTAGTCAATTCAGACATGCTCAGACCCTCCTATTAAAGCTCAGCTACAAGTTTTTCAACAATGTCGCTGTGCGCGGCTTCATTGATTTCGCGCTCTAGAATCTTCTGTGCGCCGATAACCGCTAAAGTAGCAACTTGCTTACGCAGTTCTTCTTTAACACGGTTACGCTCGGCTTCAATTTCAGAATGACCTTGAGCAATGATGTTTTCGCGCTCGTCGTGACCACGAGATGTCTCTTCGTCTACGATTTGCGTTGCACGCTTCTTAGCTTGCTCGATGATTTCAGCAGCTTGTGATTTAGCTTCTTTAAGTTCTGCAGTTGCTTTTTTACGAGCAAGTTCAAGATCTTTTTCAGCTTTATCAGAGGCCGCTAAACCATCTTCAATTTTTTTCTGGCGAGCTTCAATAGCACCGTTAAGTGGTGGCCACACAAACTTCATGCAGAACCAAACAAAAACGATAAATGCTATTAATTCGCCGAGTAGAGTAAGGTTTAAACTCACAACCACTCCTCCTTAGTCAATAGTTGATCGCGGATAAAGTATTTTTTCAATATTAAAGTGCGAACAACATGTATAGACCAATACCTACACCGATCATCGCGATAGCATCGATAAGACCCGCTACGATGAACATTTTAACTTGTAGTTGTGGTGCAAGCTCAGGTTGACGAGCAGCAGACTCAAGGAATTTACCACCTAAGTTACCAAAACCGATAGCAGTACCTAAAGCACCAAAACCGATAAGTAACGCTACAGCGATATATTTAAGACCTAGTACGATTTCCATTGTTTTCTCCGATTAATTTTCAAAGTTTAAAGTTTAAGTAAAAAAATCTTTATTGAACTGACGTCTGATTAATGATCAGTTGACGCCATGCTCAGGTATACAATTGTTAGCATCATGAAAATGAATGCTTGCAATACGATTACGAGAATGTGGAACACAGCCCATACGAAATGCAGTGGTAATTGGAATAAGCCAATCGCTGCAATCAGAATGAAGATCAATTCACCTGCGTATAAGTTACCAAATAAACGTAGTGCCAATGAGATTGGCTTAGCAAACAAGGTTACTAGCTCTAGTAACAAGTTTACTGGAATAAATAGTGCTTGAACCACTGGGTTCTTAACGTTAAACGGTTGTAATGTAAGTTCTTTAACAAAACCCATAACGCCTTTAACGCGAATCGAATAAAAGATGATAAGTGCGAATACACCTAAACCCATTGCTAACGTTAAGTTAAGATCTGTTGTAGGTACCACTTTCATATAAGTATGCGATTGACCGCTTGAAATAACATCCCAAGACTCACCACTAATCAATGCCGCAGCAGTTGGTAGGAAGTCAACAGGTATTAAATCCATTAAGTTCATCAAGAATACCCAGACAAAAATTGTCAGAGCAAGAGGGGCAATTAGTTTACTTTTACCGTGAAAGGTATCTTTCACGTTAGAGTCAACGAATTCTACGACCATCTCGATAAAGCACTGAAATTTACCAGGAACACCAAGCGTTGCTTTATTCGCAGCGCGCTTGAAGATCCATAGAAAGATCAATCCTAAACCGATAGACCATGCGAGGGTATCGACATTAAGTACCATCCACCAATTGTTAGGGTCGTCGGATAGACGCACCTGACCGTTGGTTAGGTGGTGCTTGATGTAACCCGTTAGAGTTAGCTCTTCACCTGCAGCCATGTTATATCCCAAAAGTTAATGATTAAAAAAAACTGGCGCGAACAATCCAACGAACATCACTAATATAAAACTACAAAAAAATGGCAAAAAGATTACCGGATACAGTTTAAATATCAGCGCAAACAAAAAGATTGTTAGCAAAAATTTTAATCCGTTGCCGCGTTTAAACGAGGCAAACACTTGTTTTGCTTTACTAGCACCCATATAACGGAATGCATAGATAACAAATACAAAATTAGGGAGCACCGCTACAGTGCCTCCAGCGATAGCTGAAAGGCCGGCATCTACTCCCCAACCAACAAAAATGATTACAGCAGCAACTAATGCTACAACACCCTGAAGACATATTAATTTTAATGCGGCAAGCCGATATGGCCTCGCTAACTTATTTGTCACGTTTAGTTAACCTTAGTGGCAATCTAATTGTCAGGGCATGAAAACTGGCGAAATTATACTGATTCCTACCAGTTTTGCAACTTGAGTCGGTGTATTGTGGTGCAAATTTGCGACGAATGTCTCTTTTTGGACATGATATTTATTAATGCTCGGAATTCTCTGCATTTATACGGCTTAAAATTCCATCTAACTCTTCTAAGTTAGTATACGAAATAACTAAGTTTCCTTTGCCTTTTTTGTTGTAGTTAATTTCAACTTTTGCACCCAAGTTTTCGGCTAATTGTTGTTCTAACTGCTTGACATCTGGATCTTTTTCGAAAGTTTCTTTTTTAGGGGCAGGTTCAATAATTGAACGAACTAATTTTTCTGTTTCGCGTACAGTTAAAGCCTTTGCTACAGCCAGTCGAGCAGCATCAGATTGTGCTTCACCTTCAAGGGCTAATAAACAACGCGCATGACCCATTTCAATATCGCCATGTTCCAACAATATTTTAACATCATCATTAAGGTTATTTAGTCGTAATAAATTAGTTACCGTCGTGCGTGATTTGCCTACGGCATCTGCCACTTGTTGGTGAGTTAATTCAAACTCAGTTAACAATCGGTGCAATGCAACCGCTTCTTCCATGGCATTTAGATCTTCGCGTTGAATATTTTCAATCAATGCGATGGCCACCGCAGCTTCATCAGGCACATCTTTAATGATACATGGTACTACGTCTAGCTTAGCTATTTGTGCAGCACGCCAGCGACGTTCACCAGCAATAATCTCATAACTGTTTTCTGCTACTGGACGAACTACAATTGGCTGAATAATCCCTTGCGATCGAATTGAGCTTGCTAGCTCTTCAAGCGCTTCTTCGGACATGTCTTTACGTGGCTGATATTTACCTGAGTGTAAAAACTCAATCGGTAGCTTTTGCAATTCACTACTGGTTGACTGAATAATTACATCCTGCTCACTCACGTTGGGTTGTTCAGTGCGGGCACTCGGTGCTGGTTTTGACGAGCTTAATAAAGCATCGAGTCCTCGGCCTAAACCGCGTTTTTTAGCAGACATGTTCTTTTTACCTCAAGTTAGGCGACGATTGGGGATATTTTTTCTTTTCTGCGTAACATTTCACCGGCAAGTGCTAAATACGCTTTAGCGCCACTTGATGCCCGGTCATAATACATTGCGGGTGCACCAAAACTCGGCGCTTCAGCTAAACGTACATTACGTGGGATCACGGTGCGGTATACTTTATCGCCAAAATGTTGTTTAAGCTGCTCAGATACATCATTGGCCAAACGATTACGCGGATCGTACATAGTACGTAAAATCCCTTCAATCTGTAGTTTTGGATTAACTAACTTGGCTAATTGCGTAATTGTGTCCATTAATGCGGTTAAACCTTCAAGCGCATAATATTCACATTGCATAGGCACTAAAATTGAATCCGCGGCCGCCATTGCATTCACCGTAAGCATGTTCAGTGATGGTGGGCAGTCGATAAAAATAAATTCATATTGATCAGATATTTTTTCAAGCGCATTGCGTAGTCGTACTTCTCGAGCATAAAGCTCCATCAGTTTAACTTCGGCGGCGGTAACATCACCATTGGCAGCAATTAAATGATATTCACCAGAGGTTTCTTTAGTAACAACTTCTTCAATTGGTTTATCTTCGATTAATAAATCATAAATTGTTGCCACATCGCCGTATTTGTCTACGCCGCTACCCATGGTTGCATTGCCTTGCGGATCGAGATCAATAAGCAACACTTTACGTTTAGTTGCAGCCATTGATGCCGCGAGATTAACTGCTGTGGTGGTTTTACCCACACCACCTTTTTGGTTTGCTATTGCGATGACTTTTGCCACAGTATCTCTGATCCCTAGTCTTTAGAAAGAATAATTAAATGTCTTTGCGCATCTAATTTTGGTACTTCCAAGGTGATTTTTTGCTCGAACTTAACACCTGCTGGTAAAGATTCTAGCTCTTCACTTGGAAATACGCCTTTTAAGGCAATAAACTTACCTGAATGATCAATCAAGTGCGAACACCAGTCAACCATATCTTGTAAAGATGCAAAAGCACGACTCAATACACCATCTAATTTAACACTTGGTTGATAATCTTCAACTCTAGACTGCACTGGGGTTACATTTTTCAGACCTAGCTCATGTTTTACCTGCATTAAAAAACGCACGCGTTTACCTAAACTATCTAATAAAATAAATTGTGTCTCAGGTAATGCAATAGCTAATACGATACCCGGAAGACCAGGACCCGTACCAACATCAATATAATGATGACCGGGTAGGTGAGGTGCAACAACTAAGCTATCCATAATATGCTTAATCATCATATCCTCAGGTAAACGCACTGAGGTTAAATTATAAGCTTTGTTCCATTTGTTGAGTAACTCAACATATTGAACCAATTGTTGCTGCTGTTTTTCAGTTAGCGCAATATCAGTTTGCGCTAACAAAGTAGTTAATTGTTGCTGTAACACAGTATTCCTTAATGACTACGCAATTTTACGTAGTAAGCCTTGCTTCTTCAGATAAACTAATAATAGCGAAATAGCAGCAGGCGTGATACCTGAAATACGTGATGCTTGACCGATTGTATCAGGACGCGCCTCAGTTAATTTAGCAACCACTTCATTTGATAGACCCGATACGATCGAGTAATCATAATCTTTAGGCAAAATAGTTAACTCATGACGAAGTTGCTTATTGATCTCTTCTTGCTGACGAGCAATATAACCTGCGTACTTAGTGTGGATCTCAACTTGCTCTAACGCTGTTGCATGATCAAACTCAGATCCTAACCCTTCGATCGCCATTAGATCGTTATAACGGATCTCAGGGCGACGTAATAATTCTTCTAAACTTGCTTCTCGGGTTAATGGTGTTTTAAGTAAGCCATTAACTTGATCAATTACAGCGTGATCTTTATGGATCCAAGTTTCTTTGATCCGTTGAGATTCTTTTGCAATGATATCCATTTTTTCATTAAATGCTTGCCAGCGTTCATCGTTAACTAAACCAAGTTCACGACCTTTTGCTGTTAAACGAATATCAGCGTTGTCTTCACGTAGTAACAAACGGTATTCAGCACGACTAGTAAACATACGGTACGGTTCTTTGGTACCTAGTGTAGTTAAATCGTCGATTAATACACCGACATAAGCTTCATCACGGCGCGGTGTCCAAGGCTCTTTACCTTGTACTTGCAATGCTGCATTCATACCGGCAATTAAGCCTTGTGCACCGGCTTCTTCATAGCCTGTAGTGCCATTGATCTGTCCAGCAAAGAACAAACCATCAATAAATTTGGTCTCTAATGATTTCTTTAAATCGCGTGGATCAAAAAAGTCGTACTCGATAGCATAGCCTGGACGGCAAATATGTGCATTTTCAAAGCCAGTGATTGATTGCACAATCTCTAATTGCACATCAAATGGCAAACTAGTTGAAATACCATTTGGATAAAGCTCATAAGATGTTAGGCCTTCAGGCTCAACAAAAATTTGATGTTTGTCTTTATCTGCAAAACGAACAATTTTATCTTCAATAGAAGGACAGTAACGTGGACCAATCCCTTCAATAACACCTGAGTACATAGGTGAACGATGTAAATTATTGCGGATCACATCATGAGTTTTTTCATTGGTGTATGTGATGAAGCAAGAAATTTGTTGTGGATGATCTAATTGCTTACCCATAAATGAAAACACCGGTGTTATAGCATCACCAGGTTGTTGTTCCATTTTACTAAAATCAACTGTACGGGCATCAATACGTGGTGGCGTTCCAGTTTTTAAGCGATCAACACGAAATGGTAATTCACGTAAACGATTTGCTAATGCAATTGAAGGTGGATCACCAGCGCGACCACCTTTGAAGTTTTCTAAGCCTATGTGAATTTGGCCACCAAGGAAAGTGCCTACGGTTAATACTACTGAAGGTGCGCTAAAACGCAGTCCCATTTGAGTAACAACACCTGTTACTTTATTATTTTCAACAATCAGATCATCACATGATTGCTGAAAGATCTTCAGGTTATCTTGGTGTTGTAAAATATCTTGAATAGCAGCTTTATATAAAGCGCGATCTGCTTGTGCACGAGTAGCTCTTACTGCAGGTCCCTTTGAAGAATTTAAAGTACGGAATTGGATACCGCCTTTATCAATTGCTTGGGCCATTGCACCACCTAGTGCATCAATTTCTTTAACCAAATGACCTTTGCCAATACCACCAATTGCTGGATTACATGACATCTGACCAAGGGTATCCATATTATGAGTCAGCAGTAGGGTATTCATACCCATACGTGCAGCAGCTAACGCAGCTTCTGTACCTGCATGTCCACCACCAACAACAATAACATCAAAATTTTCGTGAAAAATCATTTCGGGATCCTACTTAATCAACCAGCAAACTTTCAAGGGGGAGCGTATTCTACCTATAAATTTACAGAAGATAAATGATTAAACTGTGGCCAAGATCTAAGTAAATGATCTCTAATAATATAAAGGATCTTTTAAAGAGATCTTTTATTACTGTTACTACTACTGAGCATGATTTCTGTTGATAAGGTTTAGTTTACTTATTAAAACATAAAGTTAGATCGGATCTAAAGGTGTTAATATGATCGGATCTAACTGATTATAAGCTCTGATCAAAAAGGCTCTTTATGCACAAGGGGTATTGGATCAGATCTTATCCAATGGATAACATAGTCTTAAAACGCAGTTAGATCATAGCTTATCCACAATCTGATCTAAATACTCAGTAAATTGTGGGTAACTTTAAATTTGGATCTAAACTGTGATCTTAATTAAATACGGTTTATTTGCTCGATCCAGCTTGGTAACCAAGCTAATGCGGTGTCTTCTGGTAGTTCTTCATCAAGAATATTCAACTCTAAGCGCTCTGCTATACAGTGCGCGCCTTTACTTACTAAAAGTTGTTCTAGATTACGGCCTGCGAGGTTATAGGTATCATAACTGGTGTCACCTAAACCAATAACACTAAACTTTAATCCTTTTAAATCATTAACTTGATTAATATCTTCAACAAAGGATAAAAGGTTCTCAGGATAATCACCAGCACCATAAGTAGAAGTACACAATAACCAGATAGTATTTTCTTGGTTTATCTGTGAAAAGTTAGGTTGATCATGAACTTCTGTAGTGATCCCTTGAGTAACTAACTGCTCTGCTAGTTGCTCACCTACATACTCAGCAGATCCCATTTGGCTGCCTATAATGATATTAACGGAGTTCATAATTCTATTTGATCACACAACGGCTTACTTATAGGCTTATGATAACTGAGTTTACTCAGCAGTAAAGCCTTGAATGGAAGTTTGTATAAGTATTTAAGGTACAATTTTTGATGTTTTTTATTTTAAATTCGTAATCATTTGATATGTATAAATAAAATAAATTATTCCAATATGTAATCTTCTGATCAAGCTGTTGATAAAAAGTGGGAAAGCTGGGTAGTAAAAACATAAGATCTTATTTTTATTTTACTAAGCTATTGATTTTATGTTTTATGAGTGGTGAATTTTCGTTTCATTAAGAGTTTTAAAACGAGTGATCAGAATGTGGATAGATCGCCTGTTGATAACGATCGTTTTGGCTATAAATTAATTTATGAAATGCCAAAAAATATTTCAAGTAGGGTGCTAAATAAGTAATTAATGGCAATTAAAGTTGATTTAGTGGGTTTATTGCTCGATTTATACTGTTTGAGCTAATAAATTGAGTACTTTTTATATGCCTCTAAGTTAAAAATGATCAAAAAAGCCCAAATTGTGGATAACAATTTGAGCTTGTGCTGATCAATTTCTAAATTAGTTGCTATTTTTATCACTAATTATGATTTTAATTTTGTATAAATAGCTTTTAAAACTCCGATTAGAATAAATGATCGCTACTTTTTGTGCTATTTAAAGTACTGCTAGCGGTAAAAATATAGGCTTTTGTGGCATCAAATAGTGCATTGCCAAGCGTATATCTTTGTACGCCATGTGCAAATAATGAGCTGCTATTACTACTATTATCGCAAAGAAAATCACTTTTTAATGGCTGTGCCATCACGTTAAGTGGCACCTTAAGTGTCGTTGTTATTTGCTTTATTGCTGTTAAATCGGATAATCCAGGGATAAAAATACCATCAACGCCAGCGTCTTGATAAGCCAAAGATCGAGTTATTACATGTTCAAGAGAAGCCATATTTTGGCTGTAGCAATCAGTTCTAGCATTGATAAATAGCTGTGAAAAACCATACTTTTTAAGAGTGTTTTTAATCGCTTTAAGGATCTCTACTTGGTGTTCTAGGGAGCGTAACTGAGCTGTTTTTTTATCTGAATCCTCAATATTAATACCGACAGCACCTAATTTGGCTACGGCCAAAACATGCTGACAAATAGTGTTTACGTCATTACTGTAACCTGATTCAATATCCACGGAAACAGCAATATTAACAGCATCGATTATTGGTTTTAGCTGACTTATAAACTCCTCAAATGAGCATTGTTCGCCATCTTCTTGACCTCTAGATTGGGCCATCCCCCAACTTGTTGTGGCGATAGCAGCAAAACCAGCATCAGCTAATATACGAGCGCTTAATGGATCCCACGCATTTGGTAATAAAAATAATTGGTCTTGTTTATGTAATTGATGAAAGGTTTGGTATTTATTCATAATGATCTCAAAAGTGAATTTCATTATGACTATAAAAAGATTACGGTGACTACGCTGGCCAAGTTCGGCACTGAACGTAAATTTTAAGCTCGTTGTAAAAACCTAAAAGGCAGTGATAGCGACGGATAATTTAGAGCGGTTGGTTAAATAACGACTTGTATTTTTTATTGAATACAGCTAATACCAATCGTGTAAAGTTACTGACCATTTATAGCGACAGATAAATACAGTGATAACAAGGCGTAAATTTTGACATGTAGTTGTTCTAATTGAAAAAATTATAACGCAGTTAGCGCTTTATGTAGCTCGCTAGAATGGTTAAATATTTAAGTCGATTGGTATAATAATATACTGGTTTTTGAAGGGGATTAAGAGTGCTTATATAAGCACCCTTAGTTTTTAATTATTTACCGATACAAAATGAGCTGAAAATTTTGCCAAGTAGATCGTCAGAGGTAAATTCACCGGTGATCTCGTTTAAGTAGTTTTGTGTTAAACGTAGTTCTTCAGCTAGGATCTCACCGGCAATATGCATCTCTAATTGGTCTTTGCCAGTTTGTAAATGATGAGCTGCGCTATCGAGTGCATCCAAGTGACGACGACGGGCCATAAAGCCGCCTTCGGTAGCTCCCTGAAAACCTATACATGCCTTTAAGTGAGTACGAACTAACTCTATACCATCAGCATTTTTAGCACTTAAGCTGATCACTGGATATTGCTGGTTTTCGCTCATACCGACTTCGTCACCCGATAAATCGGCTTTATTTCGGATCACGGTTACGCCCATACCGGCAGGTAGTTTGGCCATAAACTCTGGCCAAATAGCATGTGGGTCAGTGTCTTTGGTATCAGTGCCATCAAGCATAAACAACACGCGGTCGGCTTGTTTTATTTCATCCCATGCGCGTTCAATGCCTATTTGCTCAACGCGGTCTGGGCTTTCGCGCAGGCCTGCAGTATCTATAATATGTAGCGGCATGCCATCAATGTGAATGTGTTCTCGTAGTACGTCACGGGTGGTGCCGGCAATTTCAGTAACAATAGCGGCTTCACGCCCTGCAAGTGCATTTAGTAAACTAGATTTGCCTGCGTTAGGGCGCCCAGCAATCACCACGCGCATACCTTCACGCATAATGCTGCCTTGTTTTGCTTGATTGGTCACATTGCTTAGCTGGGTGATAATGGCATTTAGATCACCAGAGACTTTACCGTCAGATAAAAAGTCTATTTCCTCATCGGGAAAATCAATGGCCGCTTCAACGTACATACGCAAGTGAATGACTTTTTCAACTAAGGTATCAATGTGCTTAGAGAACTCGCCCTGGAGTGATTGTAAGGCGCTTTTGGCTGCTTGTTCTGAAGTGGCATTAATTAAGTCAGCAATTGCTTCTGCTTGGGTTAAGTCCATTTTGTCGTTCATAAAGGCGCGCTCAGAAAACTCGCCTGGCTTTGCTAATCGTACACCTTCAATTTGGCTAATTTCTTTAAGTAGCATATCCAGTACTACAGGACCGCCATGGCCTTGTAGTTCAAGTACATCTTCGCCAGTGAAAGAGTTTGGCCCGGCAAAATAAATAGCAATACCTTGATCAAGTTGCTCGCCAGCAAGACTGTTAAATGGCACGTAATCGGCGTAACGCACCTTAGGGCAACGACCAATAATCTGTTCGGCGACGGTTTTTACTAAACTGCCAGAAACGCGAATAATACCAACGCCACCACGACCAGGTGCGGTTGCTTGTGCTGCAATTGTGTCTTGATTGATCATGCTAATAGTTTGCCAACTTAAAGAGTAATGGTATGGGCGTATTGTAACCTATGCAGTTATGACTGGCGAATAGCGGGCAATAAAAAAGGCGACCAATGGTCGCCTTAATTTAAGTAACTGAGCAAATTAGCCCCTGACTTTTATTCCTTGCTTTTCCATACCGCGATAGATGATCAGCATCTGTGCGATAGAGATAAGGTTTGATACTAACCAGTAAAGTACTAGACCAGATGGGAACCAAAGGAAGAACACTGAGAAGATAACCGGCATAAAGGTCATCATCTTTTGTTGCATCGGATCAGTTACCGTCATTGGTTGTAGCTTCTGAGTAATAAACATACTGGCACCAAATAAGATTGGTAGTACGTAGTATGGGTCTTTCGCAGATAAGTCAGTTAACCAAAAAATAAACTCAGCATGACGCAGTTCTGTTGATTCTAAGAATACATAAAATAGCGCTAAGAAAATTGGCATTTGCAGCAAAATAGGGAAACAGCCACCCATAGGGTTTACTTTCTCTTTGCGGTACATTTCCATGGTTGCTTGGCCGAATTTTTGACGGTCATCACCAAACTTTTCTTTTAATGCAGCCATTTTAGGCTGTAGGGCACGCATCTTAGCCATTGACGTATATTGCGCTTTGGTAAGTGGGTACATTGCTGATTTAACAATCACAGTAATGGCGATAATTGCCACACCCCAGTTACCTAGTATGCTATGTAGCCATTTTAATAGTATAAATAACGGCTGTGAGATAAACCATAACCAACCGTAATCGACAGTTAAATCTAAGTTCGGATGAATAGCTTCAAGTATATCCGACTCTTTCGGGCCCATATAGTAAGTTGCACCAAGAGTTGCTTGTTGGTTTGCTTGTACATTTATCGGCTCACCTTTAGCACCAATAATTGCTGCGTTGCCTTTAGCAATTAAGCTGTAAAGGGTATTTTGCTGTTCTTGCGAAGGAACCCACGCACTTACAAAGTAGTGCTGAATAAAAGCAATATAACCACCTTGGGTATTTATGCTAAGGTTTTTGTCGGCCATATCAGAAAAGCTATATTTCTCGTACTTTTCCTCAGCTGAACCATAGGCAGCACCTAAGTAGTTTTGGTCAACTAAGCTGCCTTTATCTTGTACTGTGCGTTTTACTTGTGTATACAGCTGTACTTGAATTGGCTCTGCGGTGGTGTTATTTACTGAGTATTCTAAAGCAACATCGTATTGACCTTTTTTGAATACATACGTTTTAGTAAAACTAACACCTTTGCTATCAGTAAATGTAAGTGGTACGCGAAGTTCGTCACCTGTTAAAGCAAATGTTTTTTGCTCCGTGTGATAAACCGGGCGACCTTCTGCAGATGCATCTGGGCCATTTAAGCCTATTAAACCACTCTGAGAGAAGTATTGTTTACCATCAAACTCACCAAGTAACATATAAGGCGTTTCGCTACCTTTTGTTTCTTCGTATTGCAGTAAGTCAGCTTCAACAATATCACCACCACGGGTGTCAATTTTAACTTTGAATACGTCAGTCGTAATTTCAATAACTGAACGTTTCGCGGTTGTTGCTGCAGTAGGTAATTCACCATCGGTTGATGATGGAACATAATCATCAGAGTCAGGGGAATTAGTTTGTAGTGTTTGTGTGTTGGCACTAGGATCGACTTTTGGTGCGTTGTAGTCTTTATTCCACTCTTGGAACAATAAAAACGATACAAGCATCAGGCCGATGAATAAAAACGTGCGTTGCGATTCCATAACAGCTCTTATTTCTCGTGTTGGTGGTTAATATGGGTTAATTTTTCAGGTACGGGATCATCCCCACCTGAATGTAAAGGATGACATTTTAATATGCGTTTAACCGCTAACCAACTCCCTTTTACAGATCCATGCAAATTAATTGCTTGAATAGCATAACTAGAGCAGGTTGGATTAAAGCGACAATGCGGACCTAACAGCGGACTAATCCACTTTTGATAACCACGAATTAATAACACTAAACAGCGCTTAGGAAAAGCAACAAGTGGTTTTAGTAACCTCATGATGTTCAAGCCTCTGCGTAATATTTAGTGAATGGATACCATGAATTTAAACGCCCAAAATGGAATTTTAAATGCATGATTAAAAGGTGAGCTAAAGATACCTTAATTAACCATGTAATTCTATTGCTATTGGCTCTGTTTATTGGATTTAGCCGATTTGTTGGGGCGTTTTTTAAACGGCGGTGGTTTTGGTGCACCAGGTTTACAGCGTTCGTTAATCTTGCGCCATAATTTAGTGAGTTGTTTAGTTAGCTCTTCATTTGACTGTTCATCAATACCACTTTTAACCATCAGCACAATATCGACATTATCAATAGTGTGTTGGTTTAAACGAAAACTTTCGCGAGCAAGACGTTTAATACGGTTTCGTTGGCAAGCTTTTTTAACCCGTTTTTTAGCGACAGTGAGTCCTAAGCGAGGTTTTGCTTGGTCATTGGGTTTTGCTAATAAGGTAAAGAAAGGAGTTGCGGCCCGAGCGGGTTCATTAAAGATGCGAGAGTAATGCGAGGGAGTTAACAGACGTAACTCCCTGCCAAAGTTAAAGTCTTCCACTTATATATTAAGCAGAAAGAACTTTGCGGCCTTTAGCGCGGCGACGAGCTAATACTTTACGGCCATTTACAGTTGCCATGCGAGCACGGAAACCGTGTGCACGTTTGCGTTTTAAAACGCTAGGTTGAAAAGTTCTTTTCATAACAATTCCATCCGATCGGTTAAAGGTTAAAACATCCTATGCAGGTCGCGATCCTGGCACAGGTGCCATTGCGAGCGCGAGATATTATCGATGAAGTGCCTTAAAGTCAACCATAATCGCATTTATAATAGAGGGGTGATAATAGATCTGTTGGCAGGATCTGCTAGGATCCTTATATTAAAGAAGTTTTCCACAGGCTCTGTATAAAAAGTGCATAAAAGCTTGGGGTAAGTAAAATAGATCACATAATTTGATCGCGATCCAAGCCCTTTTTTGCTATGATCATACTTTGAAGTTAAAAATAATTGCTATTAAAAATCAACGTCTTGCTTGTTTTTTTTAGCCAGATCATATTTTTCAAAAAAATCAATCTTGTACTTGTGGATAAAGTGCATTCATAATACTCGGTCTTGGGTTAATAAATTGCCTAAATAATAGTAATAAATGTATGATTTCCGGCCACTAAAGATGACCGGGAATAAATACTAAGTCTTTGGGAGTTTAACTGTGTATCTGTCGGTTTGGCAAAGTTGTTTATATGTATTGCAAGATGAACTGCCTTCGCAGCAGTTCAGTATGTGGGTAAGACCACTACAAGCAGAAAGTACCGAAGATACCCTGACGATTTATGCACCTAATCGCTTTGTGCTTGATTGGGTAAGAGAAAAGTACTTAAACCGAATTAATGAATTACTTGTTGAGATTTGTAAGGATGAAGCGCCAGAGTTACGCTTTGATGTAGGTAGTAAGCCAATCCACAATGCGCAAGTGATCGCGCCTGCAACAACTGGCTCTGCGACCCCGATGAATCAGCCGGCGGCAAAGCAGCAACCAAAAGCAGCTAAAGCTGTGGTTGAGCCTGCTCCTAAGTCTGGTTACAAATCAAACATTAAAGAAAACTACACCTTTGATAGTTTTGTTGAAGGTAAATCTAACCAGTTAGCAAAAGCTGCTGCGACGCAAGTTGCGGATAATCCTGGTGCAGCCTTTAACCCGGTATTTATATATGGTGGAACGGGTTTAGGTAAAACGCATTTATTACATGCGGTTGGCAATGGTATTATGGCAAATAAGCCAGATGCAAAAATTGTTTATATGCACTCCGAACGCTTTGTGCAAGATATGGTTAAAGCCCTGCAAAATAATGCTATTGAAGAATTTAAGCGTTATTACCGCAGTGTTGATGCTTTAATGATCGATGATATTCAGTTTTTTGCTAACAAAGAACGCTCTCAAGAAGAATTCTTTCATACTTTCAATGCATTACTTGAAGGTAACCAACAAATTATTTTAACCTCAGATCGTTATCCAAAAGAGATTGAAGGGGTTGAAGATCGCCTTAAATCACGTTTTGGTTGGGGTTTAACCATCGCGATTGAGCCGCCAGAGCTTGAAACGCGAGTGGCTATTTTGATGAAAAAAGCCCAGCAGAGTAAAATAAATTTACCTCACGAAGTGGCCTTTTTTATCGCTAAAAAATTACGTTCAAATGTGCGTGAGTTAGAGGGCGCGCTTAATCGTGTGATTGCTAATGCAAACTTTACTGGTCGACCAATTTCGATCGACTTTGTAAAAGAAGCATTACGTGACTTGCTCGCTTTGCAGGACAAACTGGTCACGATAGACAATATTCAACGTACGGTTGCTGAATATTATCGTATTCGCGTCTCAGACCTGCTATCTAAGCGCCGCAGCCGCTCTATCGCAAGACCTCGTCAAGTTGCTATGGCATTGTCTAAAGAACTTACCAATCACAGCTTACCTGAGATTGGTGATGCCTTTGGTGGCCGCGACCACACTACAGTATTGCATGCGTGCAGAAAGATTAAATCACTACGTGATGAAAGCCACGAAGTGAAAGAAGATTATCAAAACCTAATAAGAACATTGTCATCTTAGGGCTGACTTTATTATGCAAATAACTATATCAAGAGAACAATTTTTAAAACCTTTGGTGCAAGTATCTGGCGCAATTGAGCGCAAGCATACCTTGCCTATCTTATCTAACGTTTTGTTAGAGGTTGAAAATGGCGAACTTTCAATGACAGGCACAGACCTTGAAATTGAACTTGTCGCAAAGGTTTTTGTTGGCGATGATACCGCTGATGCAAAATTGACTTTGCCAGCTAAAAAATTACTCGATATTTGTAAAAGTCTGCCAGACGGTTCAGATTTAACGTTGAGCAGTCAAGATCACCAACTATTACTGACCAGTGGAAAAAGCCGCTTTTCATTAACTACACTCGCTGCGGAAGACTTTCCTAATCTTGAGCAGTGGGATGGTGAAGTTGAATTTCAACTAACGCGCTTAGAACTGCGAAAGTTACTTGAAAGCACCCACTTTTCGATGGCCAATCAAGACGTACGCTATTACTTAAATGGTATGTCGTTTGAAGTAGATAATACTGATATAAAAACAGTGGCTACTGATGGTCACCGTTTAGCAATTGCGCAAAAACAATTAACGCAATCGTTAAACACTCAACGTCAGCTAATAATTCCGCGTAAAGGCGTACAAGAAATTATGCGTCTAATGGTTGCTGATGATGAGTTGGTGACAATTCAATTTGGTGCAAACCATATTCGTATTTTAGATACAGAGTTTACTTTTACGAGTAAATTAGTTGATGGGCGTTTTCCTGATTACCGCCGAGTATTGCCACGTGGTGGTGATAAAGTTATTACCGCAAATCGTGAATGGTTACGCAGTGCGTTTCAACGGGTATCTATTTTATCGAACGAGAAGTTTAGAGGTGTACGGTTAAACTTATCGAACGGACTATTAAAAATTACCGCCAACAACCCAGAGCAAGAGCAAGCTGAGGAAGTGGTTGAAGTAAGCTATCAAGGTGATGACTTAGAAATTGGCTTTAACGTATCGTATGTTTTAGATGTATTAAATACATTAAAAACAGAAGACGTTTTATTTACGCTTGCTGATTCAAATAGTAGTGCATTGATAGAAGGTGCTGGCGATGAAGAAGCCATGTACGTTGTTATGCCAATGCGCTTATAAGGCACTATGAGTTTAAGTCATTTGAGCCTCAATAATTTTCGGAATATTGAGGCGCTCACTGTAGAGCCAGTGAATGGTATTAACATAATTTATGGTGAAAATGGCAGTGGCAAAACCAGCCTTCTTGAGGCTATTTATTACCTTTCTCATGGCAAGTCTTTCCGCACCCCAAAACACAAAAGTATCATTACGCACCATAAAGAAAAATTCACCATTCATGGTCGTAAATCACTTTATAACTTATCAATTCCAATCGGTATTAGTAAGACTTTAAGTGGTGAGACAGAATTAAAAATACAGGGTAAGTCTAGTCGTCGAGTGTCTGAACTTGCCCAATTAATGCCAGTACAAGTGATCACCCCAGAAAGCTATTCGTTGTTTTTTGGAGGTCCAAAAGAGCGCCGAAAATTTTTAGATTTAGGATTGTTCCACGTGGAACAAGACTTTTTTTATTTGTGGCAATCTTTCAATAAAGTATTAAAGCAACGTAATGCATTATTGAAAAGTAAGCCTAAGAATTATTTTGATCAAATCAAGTTTTGGGATAAAGAATTTGTTAGACTGGCAGACCAAATAAATAATTTACGAATTGCGTATATAAGTAGGTTTAAGCAGCAATTTTTTGATAAAATGTGTGCAGAATTAACGCTTATACGCGATTTAGAAATAAGTTTTTATGCTGGTTGGAAAGAAAATGAATCTCTAGCCGACGCTCTCGAACAAAGCTTTGAGCGTGATAGTCGCCAAGGTTTTACAAATAAAGGGCCGCATAAAGCTGATTTCAGTTTTAGTGTCGCTGGCAATAGTGTGGAAAACACCTTTTCACGCGGTCAATTGAAGCTATTGCTTTATGCGTTAAAAGTAACGCAAAATAGTTTGATTGAGTCAGAGACAGAAAAGCAATCAATATTGCTAATAGATGATCTACCTTCAGAGTTAGGGGAAGATACGAAAGAGAAAGTAGGACAGTTATTGTCGCACTGTAGCTCTCAAATATTTATCTCTACAATTCAATCTGAAAGTATTTCTGCTGTGGTGGAACCCATGCAACGAGAACTACAAATGTTCCACGTGAAACATGGCAACCTAATAACAAGATAAGTGGGATTAACCATGTCTGAGAATTACGATTCGTCGAGTATTAAAGTACTAAAAGGATTAGACGCAGTAAGAAAGCGTCCTGGAATGTATATAGGGGACACCGATGATGGCACAGGCTTACACCATATGGTGTTTGAGGTCGTTGATAACTCTATCGATGAAGCCTTAGCAGGTCACTGTGATGACATCTATGTCACAATTCATTTAGATGGTTCTGTCTCTGTTCGAGATAACGGCCGTGGTATTCCAACTTCAATTCATGAAGAAGAAGGCGTGTCAGCTGCTGAAGTAATTATGACTGTACTACATGCTGGTGGTAAGTTTGATGATAACTCATATAAAGTATCAGGCGGCTTACACGGTGTTGGTGTTTCAGTAGTAAATGCGCTTTCAGAAAAATTAAAGCTAACGGTTCGTCGTGAAGGCAAGCTACATGAGCAATTTTACACTATGGGTGTTCCTGATGCGCCACTAGCTGTAATTGGCGAATCAGAAACCACAGGTACTGAACTTCGTTTTTGGCCAAGTGGTGAGACTTTCACAAACTTAGATTTCCATTACGATATTTTAGCTAAGCGCTTACGCGAGTTATCATTCCTGAATTCAGGTGTGAGTATTATTTTAAATGATGAACGCGAAGAAAATAAAACTGACCACTTTAAATATGAAGGGGGTATTCGTGCCTTCGTTGAGTATTTAAACCGTAACAAAACACCTATTCATAAAGGTGTATTCCACTTTACTCATGAACGTGAAGAAGATGGTATTAGCGTTGAAGTATCAATGCAGTGGAATGATGCTTACCAAGAAAACATTTACTGTTTTACAAACAACATTCCACAACGTGATGGTGGTACTCACTTAGCCGGTTTTAGATCTGCGCTAACTCGTACACTTAACAACTATATGGAAAAAGAAGGCTTTAACAAAAAAGCTAAAACAACCAGTAATGCAACAGGCGATGATGCCCGTGAAGGCTTAACTGCAGTTGTTAGTGTTAAAGTTCCTGATCCTAAGTTCTCATCACAAACCAAAGATAAGCTAGTTTCAAGCGAAGTTAAATCAGCTGTAGAACAGGCAATGGCTGAGAAATTCACTGAATTCTTATTAGAAAATCCAGTAGACGCAAAAATAGTTGTTGGTAAAATCATTGATGCTTCTCGTGCTCGTGAAGCGGCGCGTAAAGCCCGTGAAATGACTCGTCGTAAAGGCGCAATGGACTTAGCAGGTTTACCTGGTAAGTTAGCGGATTGCCAAGAAAAAGATCCAGCCCTGTCTGAACTATATATAGTGGAAGGGGACTCTGCTGGCGGATCAGCCAAGCAGGGTCGTAACCGTAAGAATCAAGCGATTCTTCCGCTTAAAGGTAAAATACTAAACGTAGAGAAAGCGCGTTTTGATAAGATGTTATCTTCACAAGAAGTTGCCACGTTAATTACAGCCCTTGGTTGTGGTATTGGCCGCGATGAGTATAACCCTGAAAAATTACGCTATCACCGCATCATTATCATGACCGATGCTGACGTCGATGGTTCGCACATTCGTACGTTACTGTTGACCTTTTTCTACCGTCAAATGCCAGAAATCGTTGAACGTGGTTATATCTATATTGCTCAACCACCACTTTATAAAGTGAAAAAAGGTAAACAAGAGCGCTATATTAAAGATGATCCAGCACTTGTCGAATACCTAACTTCATTAGCATTAAATGGTGCCTCACTTTATACCGGTGCTGATGCATCTGCACTTGAAGGTGAAGCTTTAGAGGCTATCGTTCATGATTATCAAAACACCGTTAAAGTTATTGAGCGCTTAAAACGTAAATACCCGAATACGGTTATGGAACGTTTGATCTATCAAACAGAGCTAAACGAAGCTGATTTAGCCGATGAAGCTAAAGTAATCGAGTGGACCAAAACGTTAGTCGATGACTTAGTCGCACGTGATGAAGATGCAACTATCTTCGCTGCTGCAACAGAGCATGATACTGAGCGTAACTTATATTACCCAGTTATCAATATTCGCCAACACGGTGTTGATAAGGCACACGTACTGAGCCATGATTTTATCTCTTCACGTGATTATAAACGCATCGCAGTAACTGGTACTAACATTGCCAATATCTTAAGTGAAGGTGCTTATATTCAACGTGGAGAGAAAACACTAGCTGTTGATAACTTTGTGGATGCATTGGAATGGTTGATCGCAGAATCTAAGCGTGGGCTATATATCCAGCGCTATAAAGGGCTAGGTGAGATGAATCCAAGTCAGCTGTGGGAAACTACCATGGATCCTTCAGCGCGTCGCATGTTACAAGTAACCATTGAAGATGCTGTTGGTGCAGACCAATTATTCGCAACCTTGATGGGTGACCAAGTTGAGCCGCGTCGTGAGTTTATCGAAACTAACGCACTACGTGTAGTTAACTTAGACGTATAATTAAATTATGGTAATCACAAAAAAGGAGCCTTAGGCTCCTTTTTTATTTTCTCAATTGCACAAACTGCTTAAAACATGACTACGCACAAGGTATACTGAAGGTAATTTTCACGCTACATCACAGCAGATACTAAAAGCCAAATATGCAAAAATATGACGTTAAAACCTTTCAAGGTTTGATCCTGGCTTTACAGGATTACTGGGCACAGCAAGGCTGTGTCATTATTCAGCCACTTGATATGGAAGTTGGTGCAGGCACATTTCATCCGCAAACATTTTTAAAGTCTATTGGTCCTGAACCAATGTCGAGCGCGTATGTGCAACCATGTCGTCGTCCTACCGATGGCCGTTATGGTGAGAATCCAAATCGCCTGCAACATTACTACCAGTTCCAAGTCGTATTAAAACCATCACCAGATAACATCCAGGAGCTATATTTAGGCTCATTAGCGGCTGTTGGCATTGATACCCTTACTGACGAAGTACGCTTCGTTGAAGACAACTGGGAATCACCTACGCTAGGCGCATGGGGTCTTGGTTGGGAGATCTGGTTAAACGGTATGGAAGTAACCCAGTTTACCTACTTCCAACAAGTAGGGGGCTTAGAGTGCTCTCCTGTTACTGGTGAGATCACTTATGGTCTTGAGCGTTTAGCTATGTACATTCAAGGCGTAGATAGCATCTACGATCTAGTATGGGCTGATGGCCCAATGGGCCGTGTTACTTACGGTGATGTATTCCATCAGAACGAAGTTGAGCAATCAACTTATAACTTTGAGCATGCAAATGTTGAAGATTTATTTGCCCAGTTTGATAAATGCGAAGCTGAGAGCCAAAAGCTAATTGAAGCAAGCTTACCATTACCTGCTTATGAGCAAGTAATGAAAGCATCACACGCATTTAACTTATTGGATGCACGTCACGCTATTTCGGTGACAGAGCGCCAACGTTATATCTTGCGCGTTCGTGCATTATCTAAAGCGTGTGCACAAAGTTATTATGACAAACGCGAAGCGCTTGGTTTCCCGTTGTGTAAGGATAAGTAAGCATGTCAGCACAAAATTTATTAGTAGAAATTGGCACCGAAGAGTTGCCACCAAAATCATTGCGTAAACTTGCCGAAGCATTTGCTGCAAATCTAACTGCAGAGCTTGAGAGCCTAGAGCTTAATCACCAAGGCGTAAGCTGGTATGCATCTCCTCGTCGCTTAGGTTTACAAGTAACAGCACTTGAAGCTCAGCAACAAGACAAAGAAGTAGAAAAACGTGGTCCAGCAACGAAGGCTGCATTTGATGCCGATGGCAAGCCGACCAAAGCTGCAATGGGTTGGGCTCGTGGTTGTGGTATTGAAGTAAGTGAAGCGCAAACACTCGAGACCGATAAAGGTGCATGGTTGTTACACATTGCTAAAGTAGCAGGCAAAGAAACCACAGCCTTGATGGCTGATGCGGTAAATAAAGCGTTAGCTAAACTTCCGATTCCTAAACCAATGCGTTGGGGGGCGAATAAAACACAATTTATTCGTCCTGTTCATACCGCAACTATTTTATTTGGCGATCAGCTAATTGAAGGCGAAGTCCTTGGTAAAGCAGTGGGTAACCAACTGCAAGGCCATCGTTTTCATCATCCAGAAAAAATCACAATCAAACACGCTGATGATGTTTTTGAGGTGCTTAAGTCTGCACATGTTGTTGCTGATTACCAGCAGCGTAAAGCACAAATTCGTAGCCAAATCGAAGCTGCAGCAACAGCCGTTAATGCAGTAGTAGCTATGGATGAAGATTTACTTGAAGAAGTAACTTCATTGGTTGAATGGCCAGTAACTCTTACTGCAACATTTGAAGAAGCGTTTTTAGATGTACCAGCCGAAGCGCTGATCTACACTATGAAAGACGATCAAAAATACTTCCCATTACTTGATCAAGACGGCAAGCTACTTAATAAGTTTTTGTTTGTTTCAAACATCGAAAGTAAAAACCCAAGCGTAGTTATTGCTGGTAACGAGAAAGTAGTGCGCCCGCGTTTAGCTGACGCGCAGTTCTTCTTTGAAACAGATAAAAAGAAAACTCTTGAAAGCCGTTTAGAGTCACTTAATAGCGTATTGTTCCAACAGCAATTAGGTACGCTTAAAGATAAGTCAGAGCGTATTAGTGAACTTGCTGGTTACATTGCTGAGCAATTAGGTGCCGATAAAACACTTGCTAAGCGTGCTGGTTTATTAAGTAAAACCGATCTAATGACCGAAATGGTAATGGAGTTTACTGACGTACAAGGTGTGATGGGGATGCACTATGCACGCCATGACGGTGAAGCCGAAGATGTTGCCATTGCCCAAAACGAGCAATACATGCCGCGTTTTGCCGGTGATAATTTACCTACAAACTTAATTAGCTGCGCGGTAGCGATTGCCGATAAGTTCGATACACTAGTAGGTATTTTTGGTATTGGCCAAGCACCAAAAGGTGATAAAGATCCGTTTGCGCTTCGTCGTGCAGCCATTGGTGCGCTGCGTATCATGGTAGAAAAAGAACTACCACTTGATATTTTAGATCTAGTCGCAAAATCACAAACCCTGTTTGGCGATAAGCTAACTAACTTAAATGTATCAGCCGATGTATTTGAATTTATGCTAGGGCGCTTCCGCGCTTGGTATCAAGACGAAGGCATTGAAGTAGACGTTATTCAAGCAGTACTAGTGCGTCGCCCAACTAAGCCTGTTGATTTTGACCGTCGTGTTAAAGCGGTTAGTCACTTCCGTACATTAGACGCCGCAGAAGCGCTTGCAGCAGCTAATAAACGGGTAAGTAATATTCTGGCTAAAAATGATATTACAACGCAAGGCACTGTTGACGAGAGCTTATTAAACGATGATGCCGAAAAGGCATTAGCGGCACAAGTTGCTAAGTTTGCCACTGAATTAGCGCCGTTATACGCCGCTGGCGACTATCAAGAAGCGCTTGCCCAGCTTGCTGGTATTCGTGAAAGTGTTGATAACTTCTTCGACAACGTGATGGTAATGGCAGACGATGAGGCCGTTAAGCAAAACCGTTTAGCATTACTAAGTCAACTGAGTGGTCTATTTTTAGATATTGCTGATATTTCTGTATTACAGAAATAAATTCAGCTTCGCTTAAAAAGCCAGCAGCTATGCTGGCTTTTTAGTATTAGAGGGAATACCTATGAAACGTATATTAACAGTGGCTCTAGTTACTTTATTGAGTGCTTGTTCGAGCCAAATACAAATGCCAGATCTTAGCGATGTACTGCCAGGCCAAGAACTTGACCGTACAATGTACCTCCGCGGCGACTTCAATTTATGGGATGCAGAAAAGCAATATGAATTTACTCAAGTCGCGCCTGCGCTTTATCAAGCACAAGTAAAGTTTTCAACACCGGGTAAAGTGTATGAATTTAAAATTGCCGATATGGATTGGAGCGCAGGTTATAATTGCGGATTCAGTGAACAAGATCCAACCGGTCAATCTCTGACGTTAGGGCAAAGCGTCAAAGCAGATTGCAATACTACCTATAATTACTTTAGCTTCACTCCTGCAATTAAAGGCAGCTACATCGTTAGTATCGATTATCATAATAACGATCAGCCAAAAGTAACAATAACAAAGAAGTGAGAGTAGAGATTTAGGTTTGAGTACACTGATTATATTTACAAAAGTAATTACATCCTGTTAATATTGTTATTGATTTTTTGCGTTAATCGTAGTCAATCATTTTTGAGTATTATATCAAAACTTCTTTTAAATCTATAAAGAGCTCGATATCACTATACTCTGCTCGTTTATATGAATAAAAAAAATTAAAATAGGATTACAGATGTTAAAAACTACAGTAACAGCAGTTGTTTTAGCGGGGGCTTTTATAGCTGCTCCATTACAGGCTAAAGAGGGCGTTAACCCTTGGCAGGATTGTGGTATCGGCGCAATGATATTCCCAGAGAATGGAACCGCAGCAGCAATTTCAAATATTATTTGGGATTTAGGTACTACAGCAGTATCTTCAAATATATCATCTGTAGGTAGCTGTGAAGGCGCAGGTGCAAAAACAGCTCTATTTATTCAACAAACATTCCCTGTACTTGAGCAAGAAATTGCTGAAGGTGAAGGTGAGTATGTTACTGCAATGTTAAATGTGCGTGGTTGTGACGCTAGTTCTCATGGTCAAATTGTAAATGCTATCCGTAGCGATTTTGCGACTAAACCTGCTCAAGACCCTCAAGCATTATATGCAATTGTTGAAAGCAAAGTGACAACACAGTTTGCAGCTACTTGCCCAGTTATTTAACTGTTAATAGAGTAGGTGTCAGCACCTACTCATACTTATGACTACAATCAAATGCTTACCAGCACTAGCACTGTTTGCTACGTTTTCATCTTATTCATCTAGCTCACTTTCCGAGCATCCAACCTGGTTGAAATTAGGGCATTATAAAAACGCATCAGCTCCTCAAAGTTATATTGAGAGTGATTCATTTTTTATCTCAAAAAATGGCAAAAATAACCCTTCATCCGAGTTAAAAGCAACGATTGATGCATTTAATAAAGACGCACAAATGCAATGCAAATATCCTGCTAGATATCAGTGGTTACTATCACAAGGGCTTGAATTCTCAGAGCCAAAGGTTGAATGCATCGAACTTATAGAGTGGAGAGATAAACAACCGATTCACTCTGTAAGTTTAGTCTTTGCTTCAGGGTATATGAGTAATCCGGCTTCGCTTTATGGTCATATGCTTTTAAAGCTAAATAGATCAACGCCAGAGCACAATAAGTTACTAGATTACAGCTTAAATTATGGCGCACTAGTTCCTGATAATGAAAACGGTTTGGTCTATATTACGAAAGGGTTATTTGGCGGTTACGAGGCCGGTTTTTCAGATCAACTATTTTACCGTCATCAACATAACTATGGTGAAATAGAGCTGAGAGATATATGGGAATATAAGCTTAACTTTAGCCAAGAAGACGTCCTCTTTTTAACTAATCATTTATGGGAAATTATGGGGGCTAAGTATTCTTACTATTTTGCGGATGAAAACTGTGCATTTCATATCGCAAGGGTTGTTGAATTAATTATAGGGGAGCAGTTAACGAATGAGCTTTCGCCTTGGGTTATTCCTGCGACTATTTTTTCTCGCTTAAATAGTGCTCAATATAATAACGAAAAGCTAGTAAAACAGATTGAGTTTACTCCTTCAAGAAGTAGTGTTTTTCATCAATATGAAAACAATCTTTCAGCGAAAGACTCCAAGCTGGCTTTAGCTATTTATCATTCGCAAAATATACTTTTTGAGCCGACATTTACAAATCTAGATGTGGTAACTAAAAAACGAATTATTGAAACTCTTTTTGAGTTTGTTCAGTTGCAACAAATAAAAAAATATGATGTTGAACACATTGAAAAGTTAAAAAAAGCTCTTATTAAAGCTCGTTTAGTCCTACCTCCAGGTAAAGAAACCTCTTTTATTAATTATGATAAACATGCACCGCATTCAGCTCAGAAACCCTCAAATATATCTATTTCTTCAACTGTGTATAAAAATGAACAAAGCCTAAATTTAGGTTTCAGATTGAGTTATTTTGATTCATTAGCTTCTGATATTGCCAGAGTTCCTTACTCTAATTTAGAGATGTTGGATGTTGAAGTTGCTTTATTTGATTCGCAGTTATATCTAGAAAAATTACATCTTTTAGATCTAGAATCATTTAACCCAGCCTATAGCCAGTGGCCAAATGAAGGCGGTTGGGCATGGCAGATAAATGTAGGTTATGAAAGAAATCGCAGCCAGTGCTTTAGTTGCTCAAGTACATTTGCCATGGCAGGAGTTGGAAAGTCATGGTTATTAAATGCTAATCAGTCGCTAGTGTACGGTATGATTAATGGTTATGCTGGTGAATTACAAAGCACCCAACAATGGCTGGATACTTCAATAGAGCTAGGATTTTTAACGACTGTAACTTCTAATTTAAAACTAAGAACATCAATTGAGAAGTTTTATCACCAACAGTTAAGCGGTATTGCAACTAACATCGAGCTATCAGTGCCTATCAATCAAGATTTCGATATACGATTTGGTTATAAACATGCAACAGAGTTTCAGTGGCAGCTGAAAATAAACTTTTACTGGGATTAATGAATGTTTTAATTATGGTTAATTATTGATTTATAGCCCTTTTTTCACTAAATATCGATACGGTACTGCATCCACTTCCTTTTCTAACAATGTGTGATCCATAAAGCGGCAGAAACTGGGGATATCACGGGTGGTGGATGGGTCGTCGGCAATAATTAATAAAGTTTCGCCATTTTCCATTTTACGTACCGCGCTTCTGATCATCATTACAGGCTCCGGACAGCGTAGGCCAATGGCATCTAATTGGTGATCGGGATTCTCAAAACTCATTGCATAACCTTTACTGTTTATTTAGCGCTTAACGATTAGTTTAAGGCTGCTAGTTTAACGACCTCAGCCTGATAAATAAAGTCACTTCACTTGTGCTTATAAAGCGACATAACTTAGCTGCAAAAAATTAATTATAAAAAAGCCGCGTCGATTTATAAATCGACGCGGCTTTTTATCACCAAGGTATTACTTAATACATTTTATTAATCTTGCACACGTTCAAATACCGTTGCGATGCCTTGGCCTAAACCAATACACATAGTGGCTAAACCATAGCGTGCATTTTTATCTTCCATCAAGTGGATTAACGAGGTGCTAATACGTGAACCAGAACAACCCAAAGGATGACCCAGAGCGATAGCGCCGCCGTTTAAATTCACTTTTTCATCAACTACATCAGCAAGACCTAGGTCTTTTAATACTGGTAGTGATTGTGCTGCGAATGCTTCGTTAAGCTCGGCAACATCGATATCATCAATAGTGATACCGGCTTGTGCTAATGCTTTTTTACTTGCTGGTACTGGGCCGTAACCCATGATTGATGGATCGCAACCTGCAACCGCCATGGCTTTAACACGTGCACGAATTGGTAAGCCTAGAGCTTTGGCTTTTTCTTCGCTCATTACTAACATAGCAGATGCGCCGTCAGAAAGAGCTGAAGACGTACCGGCAGTGACTGAGCCAGATGCAGGGTTAAATACTGGGCGAAGCTGTGATAAGCCTTCTACAGTTGTTTCTGGACGAATTACTTCGTCATCTTCAACTAAAATCAGTGAACCATCTGCGTCATGACCTTCCATTGCGAGGATTTCGCGGCGGAAACGTCCTTCAACCGTTGCTGCATGAGCTCGTTGATGTGAGCGGTATGCAAATTGGTCTTGCTGCTCACGGGTAATACCGTGAATAGTTGCAAGGTACTCTGCGGTTAAGCCCATTGAGCCAGATGCTTGTGCAATTGAAGTTGCTAAGCCTGGGTGAAAGTCGTTACCGTGGGTCATTGGCACATGACCCATGTGCTCAACACCACCAATGATGTAGGTATCACCAGCGCCAGTCATGATTGCGCGAGCAGCATCGTGTAATGCTTGCATTGATGATCCACATAAGCGGTTTACTGTTACCGCTGGCACTGTGTGAGGAATGCCGGCAAGTAATGCGGCATTACGAGCAACGTTAAAACCTTGCTCTAAAGTTTGTTGTACACAACCCCAATAGATATCGTCAATCGATGCTGGATCAACGGCTGGGTTGCGATCAAGTAAGCCCTTCATTAAGTGGGCGCTTAAATCTTCGGCACGCTTATGTTTAAATACACCGTTTTTTGAACGGCCCATTGGCGTGCGGATACAATCTACAATTACTGGAGTATTCATGGTCTTATCCTTCCACCTTATAGAAAATACGGCCTTCTTCAGCCCATTTGCGAGTTTGTTCAGATACTTGGTAAATCGCACCTAGATGAGCGTATTTGTCAGCTGTTGCAACAAAGTTAGCTAGTCCAGTTTGATCTAAGTAACGGAACGCGCCGCCTCTAAATGGAGGGAAACCAATACCATAAATAAGTGCCATATCAGCTTCTTGTGGAGAAGCAACAATGTTTTCTTGTAAACACAGTAGCACTTCGTTGATCATTGGTATCATACAACGGTCGATAATTTCTTGTTTATCAAACTCTTTCGGTGCATCAGTGATTGAACTAAGTAGCTCAACGGCTTGTGGATCTTGAGCTTTTTTCAAGCGACCGCGACGATCCGGAGCATACTGGTAGAAACCCGCTTTGTTCTTTTGACCAAAACGCTTTTCGTTAGCGAATATTGTTACCGGATCTTTTTCGGCACGTGACATGCGCTCAGGGAAACCATCTGCCATCACGCCAGTACAGTGGTAAGCCGTATCAATACCAACAACATCAAGTAAGTATGCAGGACCCATAGGCCAGCCAAATACGTTTTCCATTACTTTATCTACTTTGGCAAAATCAGCGCCTTCAATAACTAACTTACTAAAGCCGGCAAAGTATGGGAATAATACACGGTTTACAAAGAATCCTGGGCAATCGTTAACAACGATAGGTGATTTACCTAACTTTAAGGCGTAATCAACAACGGCGTTAATAGTTTGCTCTGAGGTTTTCTCACCGCGAATAATTTCTACTAGTGGCATTTTTGGCACTGGGTTAAAGAAGTGCATACCACAGAAATTTTCAGGTTTTTCAAGAGCCGTGGCTAATTCATCAATACGAATAGTTGATGTGTTAGACGTTAAGATAGTGCCTGCAGGCATGTCTTTTTCAAGACCTGCTAAAACGGCTTGTTTAACTTTAGGATTTTCAACAACTGCTTCAACAATGATATCAGCGCTTTGTAAATCGCTATCATTAAGAGTTGGTTTGATTTTACCTAACGTTGCTACCATTTTGTCCATCGCCATATGGCCGCGTTGAACTTTTTGACCTAATAGCTTAGATGCTTCACCCATACCTAAATCAAGCGCATCCTGTTGGATGTCTTTCATTATAATAGGTGTTCCTTTATAAGCTGACTGGTAAGCGATACCGCCACCCATAATGCCAGCACCAAGTACTGCAGCTTGTTTAATTACTACATCACTGGTTTTAGCTTGCTTGCGCGCTTTCCCCTTGATGTATTGATCTGCTAAGAAAATACCCGTTTGGGCTGCCGCTTCTGGGGTGCGTGCTAATTTAGCAAAGTTGGCATTTTCAATTGCCATTGCTTCGGCGCGTTCACAGTTTGCTGCTGCTTTAATAGTGCGAACTGCCATAATAGGAGCAGGATAGTGGCCTTTGGTTTTACCCATAACCATACCTTCAGCCATTGCAAAGCTCATACCTTGCTCAACACGGTTCAATTTAAGTGGTTGTAATTTTACTTGTCGCTTAGCTTGCCAATCTAGTTTTCCAGAGATTGCTAATTCAAGTGTTGAAATTCCTGACTCTATAAGTTTGTCAGTACTAACTACTGCGTCAACAGCACCTACTTTTAAAGCATCAGCTGCGCGGTTTTCGGCACCAGAGGTGATCCAAAGCATCGCATTATCAGCACCAACAATGCGTGGTAAGCGAACTGTGCCGCCAAATCCAGGCATGATGCCAAGTTTTACTTCTGGTAGGCCAATTTTAGCATCAGTGCTAGCAACACGATAATCGGTAGCGAGTACCCACTCACAACCACCACCAAGTGCTAAGCCATTTATAGCGCTTAAAGTTGGGAATGGTAAATCTTCTAGCGCGTCAAAAACATCAGTGGCATCTTTGATCCACGTTACTAATTCAGCTTCTGGTTTAGTAAAGGTAGGTAAAAATTCGAAAATATCGGCGCCAATAATAAAGTGTTCTTTATCACTGGTAAAAATCATGCCTTTGATATCACTGTTTGCGGCTAATTCTTTTAATGCAGAGGCGCAATCTTTCAAGGTTTGCTGAGACAAAGTGTTTACAGAACCTGCAACACAAAATTTGAACTCGGCGATATTATCCTTGATGAAAGCAACTTCAAAGGAATCGCTTTTATATAACATTATTATTCTCCCTAGTTAGTGAACTAAGACTGGTACGATGAGTTTGCATTTCAATCAGTGTGCTTGCTTTAAATTAAAAATGCAACGAAAAATTTACTGTGGTGTCTTACTACTGGTTAAAATATAGCTTGTTTGGTGCTAAGGTGTAGGCGAAGTGTTTGTCTTTTATTTACCTTTGAATATTTAAGGTCATCATGAAAAAACAATTTTTAAGTGTAACGGCAGCAGCATTATTATTTCCTTTATTTTCTGCCTACGCTAATACGGAGCATGACGCATTTTTAGATGCTGAAAAAAAAGTCAAATATGCTAGTTATCAAGAGTTTAAGGAAGTCGTTGCACAGCTAGACCATCCATTAAAGCCTTATGTAGAGCAACTCTATTGGCAGCGCCATCCTGATATTGAGCATCAATCTGAAATAGAGCGTTATTTAACTATTTATCAAAGTACGCCTTTAGAGTGGCCGGTGCGCAAAGCATGGCTGCAGAATTTACAAAAGCAAAACCGCAAAGCTGCTTTTATTAATAATTATCGCGAGACTACAAATAGTGAGCTGACTTGCACTTACCTGCAGTATCAGCTTGATTTAGGGGCGCCGGAACAAGCGATAATGAGTCAAGTAACAAATTTATGGACTGTCGGGAAATCACAGCCAGAAGAATGCGATTCACTATTTAATGTTTGGCGTAAAAAAGGTTATATGAGCCAAGAGCAAATATGGCAACGCATTACGTTATCGGCACAAGGTGGCTCGCAAAGCTTACTGCCATACTTAAAAACCTTATTACCGAAAAATGAGCAATACTTGGCTGACTTTTACCGAAAAGTTCGCAGTGATCCCAGTGCAGTAGCAGGAATGTACCGCTATAAGCATAAAACAGTTAAAGAAAGTGAAATTGCACACTATGGAATTAAACGCTTAATTTGGCGAGATAAAACCTTGGCGCTTAAGGCATGGGAAAAGTTAGACAAAATGTTTAACTATTCTGACGAGCAAAAGGCTGATGTTTATTATAGTTTTGCTTTATCGCTGGCATCAAGTGGCCACCCTGAGGCGCGTTTTTGGTTGAGTAAAGTGCCCAAAGATCGCCAAGATCGTAAATTAATGCAATGGCAGTTAGGCAATATGCTAAAAACCCAAGATTGGTCGGGCATTGTGGCGTTTTTTACAGGTAAAGAAAATCTTAGTCTGGGTCAGCAATATTGGTTAGCGTATAGTTTAGAACAACGAGGTGATACACAGCGTGCTAAAGCTATTTGGCAAATAGTCGCAAAAGAGCGTGATTATTATGGATTTTTGGCTGCTGCGCGGTTGGGTTTACCTATTGAGCTCAATAATCAACCATTGTTAGTGAGCGACAAATTAATGCATGAGGTGGCTAATGCCCCTGGTTTTAAACGTGCTAAAGCGATGTATGAACTTGAGCGGTTTACTTCTGCTCGTCGCGAATGGAATTATTTAACAAGCACTTCTAGCGATGAAGAAAAGCTCGCGGCTTCAAAACTCGCAGCAGAATTAGATTGGTACGACAGTACTATTTATACTTTAGCGCAAATTAAGGCATGGGATTATGTAGAGTTACGTTTCCCATTTGCTTTTCAAGATTTATTTGAACGTTATAGTAAACGTAATCATATAGATGTTACTTGGAGCATTGCTATTTCGCGCCGTGAAAGCTCTTTTGCACCTGATGCACGTTCTCATGCTAATGCGCGTGGCTTAATGCAGCTATTACCAAGTACAGCAAAGTATGTAAATAAAAGTACTGTTTCAGGAAACCGTTTAAGTCAACCTAAGACCAATATACGTTTAGGTACAGAGTATTTAGAATACTTAAAAAAGAAAAACCATGGCAACGAAATACTAGCTACAGCCTCGTATAACGCCGGTTACCATAGAATCAGAAAGTGGCTACCAGATGAAGCCATGCCTGCTGAATTATGGATTGAGCTTATCCCGTATCGTGAAACTCGGGAGTACGTAAAAAATGTATTTGCATATCGTCAGGTTTATCACACGCGTTTAGGGCGCGAAGGAAATATATTGGCACCAATATTGGATATGAAGATGGGTGGCTAAGGCACAAGTGCTTTAGCGCATCTGCATTGGGGTTAAACAGGGTCTATGTTAGACTTGAAATAAGTTAAATTTAACAGATGGGTTTTCTATGGATAAATTAGCCGTTTTATATGCCGAACATATTGCAACACTGCAGCAGCGTACTCGTACTATTATTGAACGTGAAGGATTAGAAGGTTTAGTGATCCATTCTGGACAAGCTAAACGTCAGTTTTTAGACGATATGTATTATCCGTTTAAAGTTAACCCGCATTTTAAAGCTTGGTTACCGGTCATCGATAATCCACATTGTTGGATTGTTGTAAATGGCAGTGATAAGCCAAAACTAATTTTTTATCGCCCAGTCGACTTTTGGCACAAAGTGCCAGATGAGCCACGAGATTTTTGGGCTGATTACTTTGATATCGAGCTATTATTACAGCCTGATCAAGTTGAAAAACTATTACCGTACGATAAAGCGAAGTACGCTTATATCGGAGAATACCTAGAAGTAGCCCAAGCGCTAGGCTTTAGCATTATGAATCCAGAGCCGGTGCTCAATTACTTTAATTACCACCGCGCTTATAAAACTCAATACGAACTTGAATGCTTACGCCAAGCTAACCGTATTGCGGTTGATGGCCATAAAGCGGCGCGTGATACCTTTTTTAACGGTGGCTCTGAATTTGATATTCAGCAAGCGTATTTAATGGCTACTCGCCAAAGCGAAAACGAAATGCCGTATGGCAATATTGTTGCGCTTAACGAAAATTGCGCTATTTTGCACTACACTCATTTTGAGCCTCAAGCCCCAAAGGCACATCATTCGTTCTTAATTGATGCTGGCGCTAACTTTCATGGTTATGCTGCAGATATAACTCGTACTTATGATTTTAAAAAGTCGGGCGAGTTTGCCGAATTAATTGCCGCAATGACACAACACCAAATTGCATTGGGTAAAGCATTGAAACCAGGCTTGTTATACGGTGAACTGCACTTAGATTGCCATCAACGTATTGCTCAGGTGCTTAGTGATTTTAATATTGTTAAGTTACCAGCTGCTGAGATCGTTGAGCGCGGTATTACGTCGACTTTCTTCCCGCATGGACTTGGTCATCATCTTGGTTTACAAGTACATGATATGGGTGGTTTTATGGCTGATGAAAAGGGTACACATCAAGCCCCACCTGAAGGTCATCCATTCTTGCGTTGCACGCGCTTGATTGAGAAAAACCAAGTATTCACGATTGAACCTGGTTTGTACTTTATCGATTCATTACTTGGCGATTTAGCGCAAACTGACAACAAACAGTTTATTAACTGGGAAAAGGTTGAAGCGTTTAAACCATTTGGTGGTATTCGTATCGAGGACAATATTATTGTTCACGAAGATAGCTTAGAAAATATGACCCGTGATTTATCGTTAGATTAATTATCAGGTGTTAAAAGTTGGGGCCATATGGCCCCATTTTTTGCTTCATTATTTGGGTTTATTAAAGAATGTCAGAATATAAGTACCCAGCAGCAACCGTTTTTCATCAAGAAGAAATAAAAAAAAGCACCTTTATTGTGCATATCGCTCATACGCCAGATTTAGCCTCGGCAAAAGCGTTTATCCGTGAGATTGAAAGTAAATACAGTGATGCTCGTCATAACTGTTGGGCGCATGTTGCAGGCAATCCAGGTGGTAGTCATGTTTATGGTTTCTCTGATGATGGTGAACCAAATGGTACGGCAGGAAAGCCTATGCTTAATGTGTTAATGGGCTCTGGGCTTGGAGAAATCACTGCTGTGGTTACTCGTTACTTTGGCGGTATAAAATTAGGCACTGGCGGATTAGTCAGAGCATATGGTGGCTCGCTAAATAATGCCTTGGCACATTTAACAACCACATTAAAAGTTCCTAGTGTTGAGCTGGTGGGCTGTAGTGATTACAGCACGCAAGGAGCGATAGAGCAGTTACTAAAAACGCAATATCAAGTACTTAACATAGAAAAGCAATTTACTGCTAATATTGAATGGGTTATCACTATAGATAGCCGCCAAGCCACACAAGCCATAAAAGATATTTATGATTTGAGTCATGGCGCGGTTGAGTTAAGTATTAAAGAGTAAGACAATAGCATTCACGCACTAATCATTACTTAATAAAAAAGCGATAGCTCAATGCAATTTCGTACCATCATAAAAATTCTCGGCCAATTGGTTGTACTGTTTAGTATCACTATGGTGCCGCCGGCAATTGTATCGCTCATTTATAAAGATGGTGGTGGTGTGCCATTTGTCCTCGCATTTATATTCAGTGTAATTATTGGCTTAATTGCTTACTACCCTAACCGCCATGAGCATGGGGATTTGAAAGCACGCGAAGGCTTTTTAATTGTGGTGCTATTTTGGTTAGTTCTAGGGGCATTCGCATCCTTACCGCTGATTTTTTTACAAGAACCTAATTTATCCTTAGCAGATGCGGTATTTGAAGCGTTCTCAGGTTTAACGACGACAGGAGCAACTGTACTCACGGGCATTGAGTATCTTCCTAAATCGGTATTATTTTATCGTCAGCAATTACAATGGTTTGGCGGTATGGGGATAATCGTACTTGCGGTTGCGATACTACCCATGCTTGGTGTGGGTGGTATGCAGTTGTATCGAGCTGAAATTCCGGGACCTGTAAAAGACTCCAAAATGACGCCACGTATTGCCGATACCGCAAAACATCTTTGGTATATTTATGTGTCGTTAACTACGGCGTGTACTTTGGCATATTGGGCTGCAGGAATGAATTGGTTTGATGCAATTTGTCATTCATTTTCTACAGTTGCAATAGGCGGATTCTCTACTTACGATGCTTCTATGGGACACTTCGACAGTCCATTAATCAACTTTATTTGCGTGATATTTCTAATCATCGCTGCCGTTAATTTCACCTTGCATTACGCGGCTGTTTCGAGTCGAAATCTCAGGGTGTATATCCGCGACCCTGAGTTTAAAGTGTTTTTGTTTATTCAACTAGCGCTGGTGATTGTGTGTTTTACGGTACTGTCGTCCAATAATATATATGCAAACGGTGACGAAACGCTCGATCAGGCATTATTTCAAGCGGTATCAATTAGTACTACTGCGGGTTTTGCCACCGATAATTTTTCAGCATGGCCGTTGTTCTTGCCTATTTTACTGATATTTTCGAGTTTTATTGGTGGTTGTGCGGGTTCCACTGGCGGCGGTATGAAAGTAGTTCGGGTGTTTTTACTTTATCTGCAAGGAATACGTGAGCTTAATCGATTAGTGCATCCTCGTGCTATTTACTCTATTAAACTTGGTCGTAAGGCATTACCAGATAAAGTAGTTGAAGCCGTATGGGGATTTTTCTCTGCTTATGCGTTGGTATTTGTCATTATTATGTTAGCGTTAATGGGCACCGGTATGGATAACATAACGGCGTTCTCAGCCACCGCAGCTTGCTTAAATAACCTCGGCCCTGGTTTGGGGGATGTTGCATCGCATTATGGCGCTATTAGTGATGGCGCTAAATGGCTATTAACCATTGCGATGGTGTTTGGGCGATTAGAGATATTCACCTTATTAGTGTTGTTTACACCGACCTTCTGGCGTGGTTAATTTGTATAAAAGCGATTACTTGTACAAGATGATTTATTTGTAGTTGGAAAGGAAATGGCAAAAACAAGACAACAATTAAACTTAGAAAACCTTGCCTATATTAGTGCTGGTAGCATTGTTGATGTCGAAATCTTAACACCCACAGCCAGCAAACGAGTTAAAACTGAATTTGTTGGTTTATTGCATGAGCGTTTTGTGATCTTAAATTACCCCTCAGCAAAGCGTTTAGGTAACGCGGGGGAATATTTAAAAGATGGTGTTGTGGTGATCGTCAGAGCGGTGCTTGAAAGCGGTGGTGGGCAAGTTATAGCATTTCGTCAGCAGGTTATGTCAGTGTCGTCGCACCCGGCACGGCTTATTTATTTAAACTTCCCAACTGAAGTGCAATTATTTAGTTTACGATCACAAACTCGTATTCCCACATTATTAGCTGCAAAAATAAAGTTTAATGACGAACGCGAGATGCAAGGAGTTATTAAAGATATCTCAGTAACTGGGGTGATGTTTGATGTAAAAAGCAAAGCTGATCTCAGTGAATTAAAGAATACTCAGTGTCATATTATGCTCGATAAAAATAATAAAGGTGTTACTGAGTTTAGCGGACAAATATGCAGTGTTAAAAGCCATGCCACTAGCGCGCAATTTGGTATTCAACTAACGGCAAGTGAAGACGAGATGAAAACTTTCATGAAAGACCACTTTATTGACCTTTCAGTGCTTGAGCCGCTGGTGTAAATTTGTGCATATTCGCTATTTTGCGACAAAATAGCGGATATACCGTAACCTACCTTAAAGAACTCTAAATTTATTTTTATTGTCATTAATTATCAGTAACATAGATTTTTTATTTATTTCAGTTGCTAGTTTTCAGCTGGTTAATTTCAGCGCCTGTCACTTTTCTTGCCTATAAAAATATAAATACGAACACTGTAAGTACTGATCTGTGTCTTTTCTATTAAACCTAATCAATTGATTTTTATAAACTATATTTTATAGGTGGTTTACGTGTTGCTAAAAAGCAACAAAAAACACCGTAAATAGCCAGTCAAAAGTAAAATTTATTTTTAACAATTTGATTTTAAAGGTTTTTTAAAATGTGGCACCGAAGTTGTAATAGTCTAGTTGTACAGAACGAAAATGTGATTAGCACATCGTTCGAAACCATAAACATTGAAGGAATATTTATTATGAACACATTAAATAAAACGTTGGCACTTATTGCTCTAGCATCTTCTTCAGCCGCATTTGCTGCAACAGACTTTGACACATTAGATGTTGATGGTAATGGCGCAATTAGCCAAAGTGAAGCTTCAGTTGATGCTGAGCTTATGAGCCAATTTGCAGAGCTTGATAGCGACGGTAACGGCGAACTTTCAAAAGCAGAGTTTTCAAAAGCTTAATGTCGCTTTTTGACAGGGAAAAATGAAAAGGACTTCGTAACACACTATTCATCATCTCAGGTGAAAGGAGATAACCAATGAACATACTAAATAAAGCGATAGTACTTATTGCATTAACCTCTTCATCAGCAGCATTTGCCTTTGAGGCGTTAGACTTCGATACCCTTGATGTTGATGAAAATGGTGTGATCAGTCAAGTTGAAGCCGCAGAAGATGCTGAGCTTTTAAATAGATTTGCAGAGCGTGATACTGACCAAAACGGTGAGTTATCAAAAGAAGAGTTTTCAAAAGCTTAATAATTTAATACTGAGTTTATCCTGAGTTGCCAAAGACAACCTAAGTGGGCAAGGAACCCATGATAAAGGATAACAAGGAAGACTTTACTCGCATTGAAAACCAGTATTGAGACAAATTTTTTGATAGTACATTGAAGGAATATTAATTATGAACACATTAAATAAAACATTAGCACTTATCGCACTGGCATCTTCATCAGCGGCGTTTGCTGCTACCGATTTTGATACGCTAGATGTTGATGGGAATGGAGCTCTGAGCCAGCAAGAAGCATCAATGGGTGGTATTACATCTACAACATTTGCAGAGCTTGATACTGACCAAAACGGTGAGTTATCAAAAGAAGAGTTTTCAAAAGCTTAATAACCTAATACTGAGTTTATCCTGAGTTGCCAAAGACAACCTAAGTGGGCAGGGAACCCATGATAAAGGATAACAAGGAAGACTTTACTCGCATTGAAAACCAGTATTGAGACAAATTTTTTGATAGTACATTGAAGGAATATTAATTATGAACACATTAAATAAAACATTAGCACT
>NZ_JACJFK010000026.1:54450-73721 GCF_014164535.1 Pseudoalteromonas sp. SG41-2
TATCGCACTGGCATCTTCATCAGCGGCGTTTGCTGCTACCGATTTTGATACGCTAGATGTTGATGGCAACGGCGCAATCAGCCAAAGTGAAGCATCGGTTGATGCTGAGCTTATGAGTAAATTTGCAGAGCTTGATACAGACGGTAACGGTGAGCTCTCAAAAGCTGAGTTCGCAAAGGCCTAATTATAGCTTCCGCCTACAAGGAATTTTAAAAGGACTTTTACATTGATTACGTTCAAAAGCAGCCAATACCCCCGGGCTGCTTTTTTTATGCCTGTGTGCTTCCTGTGCGGTTAAGTATATTATTTACAACATAAATACATCAGCTTATTATCGTGGTATTAATTTATACATGGAAGTTGCTAATGTTAGAGATTATTAGTTTATATTCAGCACTAAGCGCGAGTATATGGATTGTTGCTGGGGTGTATATCGCTGGTAGGTGTTATCCAAACTATAGTCATGCAAAGCAATTTTGCAGCGAGCTCGGTGCTGCTGGCAGTCCCACGGAAAAACTATCCCCGCTTATTAATAACTATCCTCTTGGATTACTATTTTGTTTATTTGGTTGGTATGTCGTACAACTGGAAAATACCGCTATATTAATTACGTTGGTCGGTTGGCTTGTCATGATTCATGGTGTGGGTACCTGGATTGCTGGTTACTTCCCTATGGATGCGGATCCTAATACTAAAAACCCTACTTTGAGTTGCCAAATACATTCTTGGGCTGGCTTGGTAATGCTGCTGTCTTTGCTGATTGCGCCAATTTTTGTTGCTGTAAGTTCATATACCAGTATTTCATTTCGGCTTTTTTCAATTTTGTGTGTGTGTATTGCCTGTTACTTTTTAGTTTTGTTGACGCAAGCATTTAAGCAAAAAGGCAGTGTAGGCACTTATCAACGATTAGCTTATGGTGTGCAGTTGTTGTGGTTGAGTGCATTTTCGTTGGTGCTGTAATTTAATTTTAGATTTCAACAGTAAGTGTTGCTTTGTAAAACGCTTAAGCAAAGATGAATTAGATATTGAATGACGGAGATTAGGCTTAGTGAAAAGTGTTAGCTATACCGTGGAACTGAGCTGTCCATCTTTAGAAGAATTTTGTTTATTAAGAGAGAAAGTCGGTTGGGGTAAAGTTAACGCTGATCTGGCGAATACTAGTTTAAACAACTCGTTATTTCATGTAGTGATCCGACAGGAGGGGCTACTTGTTGGTATGGGTCGTGTAATAGGTGATGGTGGTTTATTTTTTTATATCCAAGATGTTGTTGTCGATCCTGACTTTCAAAGGCAAGGTATTGGTGCGTTGATTAAGGATAATATAGAAATGTATTTGGCTGGGGCAGCAAAAAAAGATGCAACCATCGGACTGCTCTCAGCCAAAGGTAAAGAATCTTTTTATGCTCGTTACGGATATTTTAGTAGGCCGGATAAAATTCTGGGCTGTGGGATGTGTAAATTTACTTAGGATGAAAAATTTCAATGTCTGAATATGTAGCAAGTGTTGTGTGGTCTCGCCAAGCAGAAGAGTTGTTTATCGATAATAAATATAGCCGAGGTCACTTGTGGCAATTTGATGGTGGGGCAACTATTGCTGCATCCTCCTCACCGCATATCGTGCCACTGCCATATTCTGTGGCAGAAAGTGTCGACCCCGAAGAGGCATTTATTGCGTCATTGTCGAGCTGCCATATGTTATTTTTCTTATCTATTGCGGCAAAAAATAAGTTTATAGTTGATAGCTATCAAGATGATGCCGTTGGTTTGATGCAGCGCGCTAGTGATGGGCGTATGTCGATGACTCAAGTAACTTTAAAACCATGTGTGAAGTTTGCCGAAAATGAGCAACCTAGTGCAGAGCAATTAGAAGAAATGCATCACCAGGCTCATGAGTTATGTTTTATCGCCAATTCGGTGAAAACACATATTGTGATTGAAATTGTTGGTGCTTAATTAAATTGTAAGAATACCCAGAGCAGTTAAAACTGCAATATCGTTGCTATTGTTTCGCACAATGGCAACAAAACACGAATTTTCATAAACTAACTGCGTTTTTATTTTTTACTTACCAAAATAAATTTAATTTCTCCTTACAATTCAGATTGTTAATTTATGAAAAAAATTTAATTTTTATCAGTTAAAGTTGCTGTTCAGTTGCGGTTAGGGTACTCATCTTTGAAAAAAACACTATTATCAGCATAGTTTCTCGAGTTGTGTCATTTTTATAACTATTAACCATTTGATTTGTATGGTTTTATAGGTTAACGCATAAATCTTGTTGCTAAACTGCAACAGAATAGTCCTTCTAAATTCCACGAAAACATCAAAATAAAATATAACCTCATGATTTTTAATGATAATAAATTGTTGGCACCGAAGTTGTAATACTCTAGTTGTCTTGAACGAAACGGTGATTATCACTTAAGTTCACAACCATAAACTTTGAAGGAATATTTATTATGAACACATTAAATAAAACATTAGCACTTATCGCATTAGCTTCTTCATCAGCAGCATTTGCAGGTACTGACTTTGACACCTTAGATGTTGATGGTAGCGGCACGATCAGCCAAAGCGAAGCGGCAGTTGATGCAAAATTAATGAGCCAGTTTGCTGAGTTAGATACTGATGGTAATGGTGAGCTTTCAAAAGCTGAGTTTTCTGAAGCGTAATCGCTTATTTTCACACAAGGATCTTTGCAAAGGACCTGCGCATTTGATTAAGCAAGCACACTAAATTTTGGAAGGAAGATAATTATGAACACATTAAATAAAACATTAGCACTTATCGCGTTGGCATCATCATCAGCTGCTTTTGCAGCAACTGACTTCGATACTCTTGATGTTGATGGCAATGGTGTAATCAGCCAACAAGAAGCATCTGCTGATGCGACTATTTCAGCTAAGTTTGCTGAGCTTGATACTGACCAAAACGGTGAGTTATCAAAAGAAGAATTTTCAAAAGCGTAATTTCAGTTTCCACAAACAGGGATCTCTGAAAAGGATTTCTTTCTTTTAAATTATTAGGAATAACACTATGAAACATATTAATACAGCACTTGCTATTTTTGCCTTAGCGGCTTCATCAACTGCGTTTGCAGCAGTTAGTTTTGACACATTTGATACTGATGGAGACGGCGTGATCAGCCAAAAAGAAGCATCAGTAAATGCACAATTAGTTGAAATTTTCTCTGATTTAGATACTGATAGCAATGGTGAATTGTCAAAAGAAGAGTTTGCCAGAGTACAATAAAACGTACAGCACAGTACCAAAAAAGCAGCTTCATTAAGCTGCTTTTTTGGTTAACTTGAATGGTTATAAGCTGTAGTCAAATTGCAGTGAAAATTTTCGCGGGTTACCATAGCGGTATTGATTATAAAAACCGATTTGGTTGTAATAAGTTTTATCAAATAAGTTATCAATATTTACGCTAACAGACACTTGTGAGTTAATTTGATAACTACTCATAAGGCTTGCGATGCCATAACTTGATTGCTCTACTTCAACTTGACCGTGAACTGGGTTTTTTACTTCATCATAGCTGCGACTTTGCCAGCGATAACCGCCACCGACTTTCAACCCTGTTAACAGGTGATCTAATTTATAAGTGGTAAATAACTTAAATTGATTTTTTGGGTTTGTGCTATTGAGGATGTCACCTTCGGGCGTTTCACCTTCGCTATAAGTGTAGCCAAAATAGCCATTCCAACTATCAGTAAATGCACCATTAAGTTCAAACTCAAGCCCTTGGGTGACCGTACCATCAATTGGTTGATAAATTGCCTGAAGAGTGTCTGGAATTGTTTCGCCAGTGTATTCGCCCACATTGTCTTGCTGAATTTCAAAACCCGATAGTGCAATGTCTAAACGCTCGTCCAATAATGAGGCCTTGATACCTAGCTCATAATTTTGACCTTGAATTGGGTCAAGGTAATTACCATTTTTATCGACGCGGCTTTGCGGGGTAAATATATCGGTGTAGTTAGCATAAAGTGCCCAATTATCTGCCAAGCTATAAGTAGCACCTAAATAATTGGTCAGCTCGTTATCTAATTTATAATCATGTTGGCTGCCAAAGTTATCTTGATTTGTTTGCCATTGATTTAATCGGCTTCCTAAAACCAATGAGAGTGAATTTGTTAGATTAAGTTGTGAAGCAAAGTACAAAGCATTTTGCTCTGTTGTGCCATAAGAGCCAAAGGCGGGTGTAGCTTGCCAAGTTGGTTTTGGGTAGTCATAGTTTGGGGCTGTAAAATCGCCGATGATTTCTGCCTCTTCTTGCCCCGGGAAGTAGGGGGTTGTAAAGTCTTGCTCTTGGCTATTGTAACCAAACATGACTTGGTGGCTTTGATTTAACCAGTTAAATCTACCGGTAAGCTCTATCTCGTAGGTGCGCTGAATCCGCTTGGCATCAATATAATTTACTGAACCGGGCATCATGCCTATATTCGTTTGTGAGTCAGGGTTACCTGTCGCCCAAAAAACATCGTAATGTAGGTCATTATTACCATATATATAGCTCGCACTTAGCTGCCAATTAGCATTGAAGTAATGATCAATACTCATAAAGCTATTCAATGCTTTAGTTTTTGAAGATGACCAATTTGGCGCTGTGGATGTTTCTCTATCATAGTTTGTTCGGGTGCCATCGCTATAAAAAATAGGTAGTCCACCCGACATCGTGCCTTTTGGGTCTGTGGTTTGCGTATCAACAGCAAAAGTTAATAGGGTACTATCAGTTAGGTCAGCTTCGATAATACCGTATAATGTGGTTTTTTCTTGGCTGAACCTGTCTTGATATGATTGCTGATCTTGATAGGCGAGTACGGCACGCGCACGCACGGTTTCACTGCTATTTAAACTACCCGATGCATCAACCACACCACGATAGTTTTGCCAAGAACCAACCGTTGCAGAAATATTTACTTGGTTATGCACAGTAGGGCGCTTACGTATTAAGTTAATTGCTGCTGATGGATTACCTGCACCGAGCATTAACCCTGTGGCACCACGGACAACTTCAATCCGCTCATAAATAGCAGTATCTGTTAAGTTATCGCCGTAATTAAATCGGGTATCATAAGTAGTTGCTATGCCATCATATAAAATACTGGTAACACTGATACCGCGCGCTGAAATTGAATATTTACCATTATCGGCCTCTCTTGCATTGATGCCGGTTACGCTGGTGATGGCTTCAATAGCACTATTTAATTGTTGATCGGCCATAAATTCACTGGTGATAGCGATAGCTGATTGTGGAGTTTGCAAGTGGCTGAGATCAAGCCCTGTTGCTGAGTTCATTGCACTGACTTTGTAGCCGCTATCTTGCTGGCCCACTATGGTTAGTTTTTCAATGTCGTTTTTAGCTTCGGCATTTGCATTTGTTGATAGTCCACACACAAGAATACCAATAACACTGCAATATGTAACACAAAGAGGGGTGTTTAAAGTTGGGTGTATCATTTGAAGAAATCCATTTATATTAAAAAATGTGAAATTAACTTCTCACAGAAAGAGAAAACGCTTGATTATCAAACAGCGTGAGAGTAATGGATTTGGGTACGGAAGTAAATGCTTTTGAGATTGATTTTCATTTGTGTTTATTGGGGTGGAAATTCACCTTTCGATACAGTTGCTTTGTGTCGAAAGGTGAGGAGTAATTTAGAGAAAGATAGCGCTAACTTGGAACAGTTTTTCAACTACGTTGATATGCTTTTTATCGATCAAGAACATAATGACGTGATCGCCTGAGTGAATTATCGTGTCGTCGTGGGCAATGAGTACATCATCATTACGGACAATCGCGCCAATCGTGGTACCTGCAGGCAGCTTAATATCAGCAATTGCACGGCCGACAACTTTAGAGGTATGTTCGTCGCCATGGGCCACAGCCTCAATGGCTTCTGCTGCGCCTTTACGTAATGAATACACATTAACAATATCACCGCGGCGAACATGGGTAAGCAGGGCAGAAATCGTGGCTTGCTGTGGTGAAATGGCAATATCAATTTCGCCACCTTGCACTAAATCAACATATGCGCCGCGCTGAATAAGCACCATGGTTTTTTGCGCACCCATGCGTTTAGCGAGCATGGCTGACATAATATTAGCTTCATCATCATTGGTTACCGCGATGAATACATCAACTTGTTCGATGTGTTCTTCTGATAACAACTCCTGATCTGACGCATCACCACAAAACACCACTGTATTATCAAGCATTTCTGATAACTGCTCAGCACGTTCTTTATTTCGTTCAAGCAATTTTACGCTATGATTCTTTTCCAGAGAGCGAGCAAGCCCAGCGCCAATATTACCGCCACCAGCAATCATAATTTTTTTGTATGAACGCTCTAATTTCTGTAGTTCATTCATTACTGCACGAATATGTTTGGTGGCAGCGAGGAAGAACACTTCATCATCCGCTTCAATTACTGTAGTACCCAGTGGTTTGATTGCTTTACCTTGGCGGTAAATCGCAGCAACACGAGTTTCAACATTAGGAATATGCTCTTTTAATGCTGACAATGCATAACCGACTAACAATCCGCCGTAGTAAGCTTTTACCGCCACCAGCGAGAGCATGCCATCGCCAAACTCTAAAACTTGTAACGCGCCAGGATAATCAATCAAGCGACGAATATACTTAGTCACTAGTTGCTCTGGAGCAATATAGTGGTCAACAGGTAAATCATCGTTTTGAAAGAGCTTTTCGCGGTACTTTAAGTATTGCTCAGAACGGATCCGAGCAATTTTAGTCGGCGTATTAAAAATACTATACGCGACTTGGCAAGCGACCATGTTCACTTCATCTGAACTGGTTACTGCGATGATCATATCGGCGTCTTCCGCACCGGCGCGGCGTAATACATCAGGGTGGGCACTATGACCTGTAACACCCTGTAGATCGTATTTATCTTGTAACTCACGTAATCGGTTGCCATCAATATCAACAACCGTGATTTCGTTTTGTTCACCTACCAGGTTTTCAGCGAGTGTACCGCCTACTTGTCCTGCACCGAGTATGATTATTTTCATGGTTTACTAAAAGCTTCTTATGAGTGTGTTTTTATAAGCTTGGCATAATAAAATCCGTCACTCTCACCAGGCTGTAACTGCAGCCCAGGGTTGCTTGGGGTATCGTTATCATGTAGCGGGATATGTTCAACATCGTTATTATTTGCTAAAAATTTAGCGACTTGCTGTTGGTTCTCTTGTGGTAATACTGAGCAGGTTGCATAAATTAGCGTGCCACCTGGTTTCAATAATGGCCAAATGCTATTGAGAATATCGCCTTGGAGTGTCGCCAGATCATTGATATCTGATGCACGACGTAGCCATTTGATATCTGGGTGACGACGAATAACACCCGTTGCAGAGCAAGGAACGTCTAATAGAATACGGTCAAACTGTTGCTCATCCCACCATTTGTGTGGTTGCGAAGCATCGGCACATTGTAAATCAGCGCCTAAGCCAATTCTTTCAAGGTTTTGCTTTACACGTTCAAGGCGGGTGGCATCGCTATCAAGTGCCAGTACATCAGCATCTGCGAGTTCTAGAATGTGACAGGTTTTACCACCGGGTGCTGCGCAGGCATCTAAAATATGCTCGTCAGCTTTTGGATCTAACAAGCGTGCCGCAAGCTGTGCTGCTGCATCTTGTACTGAACATGCGCCGGTGTCGAATTCAGGCAACGAAAACACATCGCGCGGTTTATCCAGCTTAATACCATCAGGGAAATCAGGATTGAGTGTATGTTCAATGTCATTAGCAGTGAGCATTTCGCTATATTCAGCGGTGCTATATTGCGCTTGGTTAACACGCAACCACATTGGTGCTTGCTGCTGGTTCGCTTCTAGTAGAGCTTGCCAAGAGTCAGGGTAAGCTTCAGTTACTTGTTTGATAAACCAGTTTGGGTGGTTGTATAAACACACTGGTATTTGCTTGGCTTTTTCTTCAAGCTCTACTTGCTGGCGCTGAAAGCTGCGTAAAATAGCGTTGATCAAGCCTTTTAAACCCAATGCGCGCAGTTGTTCTAATGCATTAACCGTTTCGCTAATTGCTGCATGCGGTGGAACCCGCATATGTTGTAGTTGGTAAATGCCCACATACAGTAAGAACTGGAATATACGGCGCTTACCTTTAAGTGGCTGCTCAACTAAATGTTGACAATAATTTTCTAAACTTGGTAAATAACGCAGTACGCCGTAACAAATTTGCTGTAATAACGCTTTATCTTTAGGTGGTAAACCTTGGCTGGCAAAAGGCAGCTCTTGATTTAATGAGGCGCCTTTATCAACCACGTTATATAAAGTTTCGGCTGCAATCGCCCTGACATTACTCATTGTGTTCGCCTATTCGTGTGCCAGGAGTTACCCAGTCTGCTCGACCATTTAAAAAGTCAGTAATGGCCATTGGCTTTTTACCTTGTGGTTGTACTTGAGTGATATTAAGTGCGTTAGTACCACAGGCAATCACAATGCCGTGTTTATCGCTTTGTAATACCGTTCCTGCCGTGCCTTGCTGGTCAACAACATTAGCTTGATAAACTTTTACAGTGTGTTCACCCATTTGAGTAAAACAGACCGGCCATGGATTGAATGAGCGGATATTACGCTCTATTTGCGCTGCGTCCATCGACCAATCAATATTTGCTTCGTCTTTAGATAGCTTTTTAGCGTAATTGGCAAGCTCGTCATTTTGTACTTGCGGGGTAATTTCGCCATTAGCTAACTTAGTAATGGTGTCTATTAGTGCGCTTGGGCCTAAATCGGCAAGCTTAGCGTATAAACTTGCACTTGTTTCAGTGGCGGTAATAGGGCAGCGGCTAATATGCAGCATGTCGCCGGTATCTAGGCCTTCATCCATTTGCATTATGGTGACGCCAGTCTCTTCATCGCCGGCCCAGATAGCGCGTTGAATCGGCGCGGCACCACGCCAGCGCGGTAAAATTGAGCCGTGTACATTTAAACAACCAAGCCGTGGCGCCTCTAAAATTGCTTTTGGTAACAGTAATCCATAAGCGACCACGATCATAAGGTCAGCATTTAAGCTGCTTAGTTCAGCCAGAGCGTCGTCACTTTTTAATGAGGCAGGTTGAAACACTGCTAACTCATTGGCCAGTGCGAGTTCTTTCACTTCACTGGCTTTGAGTTTTTTACCGCGCCCTGCTGGACGGTCGGGTTGGCTATACACGCCAACAATTTGATGCTCTGAGTCGATAAGAGCTTGTAAATGGCGCGCAGCAAAGTCTGGCGTACCGGCAAAAATAATGCGTAATGGTTGTGTCACTGAACTTCCTAATTATTACTAAGGTATTATTGCGCTGCTAACTTAGCTTCTTTTTCAAGTTTTTTACGAATACGTTGGCGCTTTAACGGTGATAAGTAATCGATAAATAGTTTACCCTGTAAATGGTCAAGCTCATGCTGGATGCAAATTGCTAATAGCTCATCAGCATCTAAACTAAACTCTTCGCCATTTTCGTTTAATGCGGTCACTGTTACAGTTTCTGCGCGGTCAACTTTTGCATAAGAGTGTGGCACAGATAAACAGCCTTCTTCACTTACCGTGGTGCCATCTTGTTTAGTGATTGTCGGGTTGATCAATACTAACGGTTCATCACGTTCTTCTGATACGTCAATGACCACAATACGTTGATGAATATCGACTTGAGTCGCAGCTAATCCAATGCCATTTTCATCATACATAGTTTCCAGCATGTCTTTTACAATTTGGCGAATTTGGTCGTCAACTTGCACCACTTCTTTTGCTATTGTACGTAAACGCTCATCTGGAAATCTTAAAACTTCTAACCTAGCCATAGTAACCTTTTTCACTTGTGCTTAATTTAGGGTATTGTATGCTCTTATTTTAGCCATTCGCGTTCACCTTTAACAGGTTTTGGTTGATAATAATGAAAAAACACCACAAGGAAGCTCAATGAAATACCCATTACTCGCGGCAATGTTGGCATTAAGTGCTACTTTCCCATCCTTAGCAGATGTATTAACTATAAAAAAAGATGCGCCTAAACAATACGTTGTGAAAAAGGGCGATACACTTTGGGATATTTCAGGAGTTTATTTGCAAGAGCCTTGGCAGTGGCCGGAACTTTGGCAAATGAATCCACAAATTAATAATCCACACCTAATTTACCCAGGGGATGCACTGTCTTTAATCTACGATGAGCACGGTAATCCACGTTTGGTGATTAATCAGGGTTATAAAAAGCTTTCTCCACATGGTCGAATTGTGCAAAAAGGTAAAAATGCGATCCCTACGTTACCTCTTGAGCTGCTGCGTCCTTACCTAACCTATGAGCAAGCACTAAATGCTGAAGACATTGCCGATAAACCTTATATTTTAGGAGCCAATGTCAACACTAAAATGAATACCGAAGGCCATATAGTTTATGTTAAAGGTGAGCTGAAATTACACGAGTCATATGCTATTTACCGCAAAGGCGAAGCATATGTTGATCCGCAAACGAACGAAGAGTTGGCTAATAAAGCACAATTAGTGGCGGTGGGTCGTGTATTTAGAAAAGGTGATATTGCCAATGGTGTACCTGCTTCAGTTAAAATTGAACAGGTAAAGAGAGAGATCAAAGCGGGTGATTTTTTAATGCCTGCGATAGAAGGTCAGCTATTACCTGCGTATTTTAATATTCACCGTCCTGAGCAGCCAGTGCAAGGTGAAATCATCGCATCAGTGAGTGGATTACGAGAATTCAGCACAATGGATATTGTAGTGCTAAACTTAGGGTCAGAGCAGCAAATTAAAGAAGGCCATATTTTAGATATTGAGCGTCAATCACCGACTGTTTTTGATGGTCGCAATGGCCCACGTTACAAAGAAGATTCAAATAGCCTTGAAAAGTTAGTAACAAACGCTAACGAATTTTTTGGCGTTGAGGCAGATGCCGACACGACTGTGTGGCATATGCCAAAAGAACAGGTCGGGCAGCTAATGGTGTTTAAAGTTTATAAAAACGTTAGTTATGCCTTAATCGTAAAAAACCAGCACCCAATCCGAGTCGGTGATTTTGCAGTTATAAATTAATTCAGGTTTGAGTGCTCTAAGGAGGGAGCATGAAAGATTCATCAGGCAAGCTAACCCATTGGCTTGCCTTTTATTTATGTAAAGGCTTAGGTGTTAAAACCTTATTGGCATTGGCACAAAAACTGCCATTAGATGATTTGTTTGAGCTGACTCATGAGCAGCTTACCGGTCATGGTTTAAGCCCGCAGGTCGCCACTAATTTACTGGCAACCGATTGGCAGCAAGTTGACTATTATCAACAGATAATTGTTAACTCACAGATAACCGCAATTGATTACTTCGATCCTCACTATCCACCATTATTAAAAGAAATTGCTAGCGCGCCTTTATTGCTATTTTGCCGAGGCAATTTAGAGTTATTGACCAGTCCGCAAATCGCTATTGTTGGAAGCCGCAATGCCACGCCAATCGGTTTAGAGATCGCCGCTGAATTTGCTCATCAACTCACTGTGGCTGGATTAACGGTAACTTCCGGAATGGCGCTTGGTATTGATGGTGCTGCCCACAAAGGAGCGCTGGCGGGCAATGGTAAAACCATTGGAGTGCTTGGTACTGGAGTGGATGTTTATTATCCTAAACGGCATAAGTTACTCACCGATCAAGTATCCGAACGGGGGATGTTGGTGAGCGAGTTTTTACCCGGTACAGCCGCTAATGCTAATAACTTCCCAAGACGTAATCGTATAATATCTGGTTTGTCATTAGGTGTGTTGATTGTCGAGGCTGAAATAAAAAGCGGTTCGCTTATCACCGTGCGTTATGCGCTGGAGCAAAACAAAGAAGTTTTTGCAGTGCCTGGTTCAATTAAAAATCCACTCTCTGAAGCCAGTCACTTTTTAATTAAACAAGGTGCAAAGCTGGTGGAAAATGTCAGTGATATTCTCGACGAAGTGAGCTTTTTCTGCGAAAACAGTCTATATACTATAGAAGAAGCAACGGTTGATGAACCTGCCTGCGAAATACTAAACAGTGTTGGTTTTGAAGTAACAGCTGTTGATTTAATTGCTCAGCGTAGCCAGTGGCCAATAGATAAAGTGCAAGCACGTTTACTTGATCTTGAATTGGAAGATAGAGTAGAGCGTGTATTAGATGGCTATATTAGAGTTCGATAAGCTTAGTGTGGAGGAAAGTAACATGTTCGATATCCTCATGTATCTGTTTGAAAACTACATTCACAGCGAAGCCGAAGTCTTTGTTGAGCATAATGAACTCACTGACGAATTATTACGTGCCGGCTTTAATAAGCCCGAAATATACAAAGCACTTGATTGGCTTGAGCAGCTTGCTGACTTGCAGCACAGTGATGAATTCCCTTATTTAAACCGCCTCCCACAACATGCGATACGTATTTTTACCGATAGTGAATGCCACATGCTGAGCGTAGAGTGTCGGGGCTTTTTAATGTTTTTAGAACAAGTCGGAGTGATCAACAGCGCAACGCGTGAAATGGTTATGGATCGTTTGTTCGCATTAGATAAAGCTTATATATCACTTGATGATTTAAAATGGGTGGTACTTATGGTGTTGTTTAATGTGCCAGGCTCAGAGCAAGCTTATGCACAAATGGAAGAACTTATTTTTGATGAGCCAGCAGAGGTAGTACATTAAGCAAGTACTGCGCTTGTATCTTTAATTAGTTTGGGTATATTAGGCGAAAATTAGTCAGCTGCTTAGGGAACACATGAGTAAAATCGACCAATCGCTTTTTTCTGCAAATCAACATGCCTTAGAAAAAGAATACGAAGTGTGCCCTAAATGCGGTTCAGAGCTTGTGATCCGCAACAGTAAATCAGGTCCTTTCCTTGGCTGTGCGAGTTACCCCGAATGTGATTTTATTCGCTCGCTTGCTCAACATGATACTCAACAAATCAAAGTACTTGATGATAGCCCTTGTCCAGAGTGTGGTAATCCGCTAGTAGTGAAGAATGGCCGCTATGGTATGTTTATTGGCTGTACGGGTTATCCTGAGTGTCACTATATTGCTCATGATGAGCCTGAGCCAAATGAAGAAGTTTTACCTGCTTGCCCTAAGTGTAAAAAAGGCCAGTTAGTGGCGCGTAGTAATAAATTTGGTAAAACATTTTATTCATGTAATAGCTATCCAAGTTGTAAATACACACTCAATCACAAACCAGTTAGCCATATCTGCCCCGCGTGCCAATGGCCAGTAATGATGCAAAAGCAAATGACCAATAGTGTTGTGCTACAATGCCCTCAGAAAAGTTGCTCGCATAAATTCACGGTGAGCGAATAATTACCGGCTTTAATTTTATTGTATTTGGAGATTTTCAGTGACTGATACTACCTCAGTTCCTTTAACAGCCCTTGCTGCTGTGTCGCAAGGCGGGGTTATTGTTTACCCAACCGAAGCTGTTTATGGCTTAGGCTGTGACCCCGATAATCAGCAAGCTGTGGAGCGCTTACTTGCAATAAAGCAGCGGCCCGTTGAGAAAGGCTTAATTTTAATTGCCGATAATTATGGGCAATTATTAAAGTATGTTGATGATGCAAAAATTCCGATGGATAAACGCGCTGATATTTTTTCCAGCTGGCCCGGCGCAATTACTTGGGTTATGCCAGCGGCTAAAGGTACGCCTAAATGGTTAACAGGACAATTTGATAGTATTGCTGTGCGTGTAACTAATCACCCAACAGTAAAGCGCTTATGCCAAGAATTAGGCAAACCTCTTGTGTCTACTAGTGCTAACTTATCAGGACATGATACGGTCACTAGTATTGCAATGGCTAAAAGTGAGTTTGGCGAGCTGGTGGCATTTTATGTAGATGAACCACTTGGTGGTAACACGCAGCCTAGCACTATTAAAGATGTAATGACCGGCAAAGTATTTAGAGGATAACCATGCACAGCAATTTACTCGAACAAGTAAAAACCTACCTGATGGCCTTGCAAGACACAATTTGCCAAGGTTTAGAGCAAGCTGATGGCCAAGCCAAGTTTGTAGAAGACAGTTGGCAGCGCGAAGAAGGCGGTGGTGGGCGAACTCGTGTTATTCGTGGTGGCAATGTGATCGAGCAAGGTGGGGTGAACTACTCGCATGTGTTTGGTGCTTCAATGCCGGCATCGGCAACTGCGCATCGTCCAGAACTTGCTGGTCGTAGCTTCCATGCCTGTGGTGTCTCGCTAGTGATCCACCCAAACAATCCACATATTCCAACGAGCCATGCTAACGTACGCTTTTTCATTGCAGAAAAGCAAGGTGAGGAGCCTATTTGGTGGTTTGGTGGTGGTTTTGACTTAACGCCATTTTATCCTGAGCTTGAAGATGTTCAACATTGGCATCAAGTCGCGCATGATTTATGTGCGCCGTTTGGAGATGAGGTTTACCCTAAATATAAAAAATGGTGTGACGAGTATTTTTACCTAAAACATCGCGATGAAACGCGCGGTGTCGGCGGTTTATTCTTTGATGATTTGAATGAAGCCGGGTTTGAGCAAAGCTTTGCCTTTATGCAAGCAGTAGGCAATGGCTTTTTAGATGCTTATTTACCTATTATTGAACGTAGAAAAGCAACCCCATTTACTGAGCAGCAACGAGACTTCCAACTTTATCGTCGTGGCCGTTATGTTGAATTTAACTTAGTGTGGGATCGTGGCACTTTATTTGGTTTGCAAAGTGGCGGACGTACAGAATCAATATTAATGTCGATGCCGCCGCTAGCGCGTTGGGAATATAACTATATACCCGAAGAAGGCAGTGCTGAAAATAAGCTATACGCTGACTTTTTAAAACCAAGAGACTGGTTAGGGCTAGCATAGTAAGCAGGCTGCCAGTCAATATCTGGTTTATTGACTGGCAACTTTAAGTATTACATCAATTTAAAGCTTCTTACTTGCTCATCCAGTGAACGCGCTAGATTTAACAGCTCCTCACTTACTTTTTGGTTATCGTTAGCATCCACTAATGACCGCTCAGCGTTATCACTAATACCAATAACACTCCTATTTATTTCCTCTGCGGCTAAGTTTTGTTGTTCTGTCGCGTCGGCTATTTGAATATTAAGTTGATTTATTTCATTCATCTGCATAGAAATATCTTTTAAAGCTTGAGCAACATTTTTTACTTGTTGCGCTCTAGCATCAGCCTCCTCACACGATTCACCCATGGTTTTAACCGTTTGCGCCGCTTCGGATTGCAGTTTGTCGATTGTGCGACGAATTTCATCGGTGGATGCATGAGTACGAGTTGCCAATGTACGTACTTCATCAGCCACCACAGCAAAGCCCCGCCCAGCTTTACCTGCACGTGCGGCTTCAATCGCAGCATTAAGAGCTAACAAATTGGTCTGTTCAGCAATACTGCTAATCACTTCGAGTACTTTTCCTACCTCAAGTGTTTGTACTTGTAGTTGACTTACTTGCGCTGCAGCTTGGCGAACATCGTCTGCTAATTGATTAATACTGAGTTCTGTTTGTTCAGCAACATGCATACTTTGTTGTGCCAGTTCATTACTGTTTTCTGATTTTTCAGAGGCAAAGTGAGTGGTGTTTTTTACTTCATTAGAGGAGCTCTCTAGTTCGTTTATAGCAGCTGCCACGGAGTCTGTATTTTTCTTTTGCTCTAAAATAGCGCGCTCAGTAGTATCCGCTGAGGTATAAATTTTTTCTGCTGAGTGGATCAATATTTTTGATGAATGAGATACTTGAGCAATATTATCTTTAAAGGTAGCGATCATCTTATTAAAGCTGGTGGCGAGCCAACCCAGTTCATCTTCAGCGCTATCGTCAATTCGCAGGCTTAAATCTTTGTTGGTTGTAGCTAAATGCATAGCATGACCTAGCTTTTTAAGGCGTACAATAAAAATTTGTCTAAACATAATGCCCAGTAATACAAAGGCAATAATAAAAATAATAGAGAGTAATGCGGTATTTACTAGGGTGTTGTAAGTCACCGCATTATCAATATCAGCTAATGAGTAACTAATTTTAACTACGCCGAGTACATCACCTTCTTGTGCTTGATGACAGCCAAGGCAATTAGTGCCTTTATAATCGCTACTGGCAAACATAGGGCGCAGAAAAGTCATACTGCGGCTATTATTTTGCTGATCAATTAGCAATGTTTCCTTGCCTTTTAAAGCCTCGCGTTCGATATCGTTGCTCGGCGCTTGATTTTTATTGCCCGGCCCATAAAGTTTATTAACAATTGGGGAGCGAATAATATGCGCATCTTCAATATTTGGGTGCTTGCGTAGTTTTTGGCTTAATAGCTCTCTATTTGCCATGGTGCCTGTGATCATCAAAGTATTGATAGAGTCAAAGTAGTTATCAGCAAGAAGCTTAATATTTTCTGCAACAGTGTCTTGCGCAAGCGTTCGTTGTTGGCTTGAGCTACTAAGAATACTGGCAATTAACACAATAATGCCTGTTAGGGCCAATAGGGCATAAATTTTATGTTGGATTGATTTCACACGCACGACGCTTTTTCTAAATATTTGACCACGTATTATCTATATTTAAAAAAAGGCCGTTTTGACTTAGCGCAAATAACGTGCAGTTAAAGAGAAGTGCTAGTGCTGATTAATCATATGACTGGCAAGTTGTGCCAAAGATTTACGTAACCCTTCTCGTAATAAGGGATTATCAATTTCCGCGTCTAACGCTTTATTCATGCAATACATCCATTGATCTCGTAAATCTTGATCAATTGGAAAAGGCATATGGCGTTTACGCAGCATAGGGTGACCATGTTTTTCAACAAACAAGTCTGGGCCGCCTAACCACCCTGATAAAAACTCAAAAAACACTTGGCGAATACGGTCCAATGGTTGAGGATGCATATCATATAACGGTTTAGCGTATTCATCGCTGGCCATAATGTCGTAGAATCGATTCGCAAGTGCTAAAGCACCAGCTTCTCCACCCATCAGTTGATAAGGTGTTTTTTCTGGCGTTGGTGCTTGCTGTTGTTCTGGTGGTTTCGATTTTGAAAAGAATCGTTTAATCATAGTTTTATCATCATTAATTAGCAGTAAGTTACGAGGTAATGTTACTGCACAAAGAGGTTGCTCAAGTATGGACAAATATGCAGTTTTTGGAAATCCTATTAAACATTCAAAATCCCCTGCGATACATCAGCAATTTGCAACCTCATTGGGCGAACAAATCGAATACAGCGCAATATTAGCACCGATTGATGGTTTTAAAAAAGCCGTGGCCGATTTTTTTGCCACAGGCGGTAAAGGAGCTAATGTTACAGTGCCATTTAAAGAGCAAGCATTTGCGCTAGTTGATGAGCGAACTGAATTGGCAACCATTGTCGGAGCAGTAAATACTATTAAGTTATTAGATGATGGGCGCTTGCTAGGTGACAACACCGATGGCATTGGTTTTGTGAACGATCTGCTTGCGAATCAGGTTACCATTAAAGATAAACGGGTCTTACTTATAGGTGCCGGAGGCGCTGCACGTGGCGTGGTTTTACCGTTATTGGCACAACAGCCGAGTGAAATCATTATAGTCAATCGTACGGCAGCAAAAGCTAAGGAACTAGCTGAATTATTTGCCCAATACGGTAATGTAACTGGCTATGGTTTTGATGATTTGCCAGTAAGTGATTACTCGCTAATTGTAAACTCTACATCTAGCAGTATGCTTGGTGAATTGCCTGCGCTTGATAAAAAACACCTTGATGGCTGTGAACATGTTTATGATATGTTTTATTCACAGCAAAATACGCTGTTTATGCAATGGGCTCAGGGCTATAAGGCTAATATTAACGTACTTGATGGAAGTGGCATGCTAGTAGGGCAAGCTGCACAAGCCTATTTTGTGTGGCGCAATAATATGCCTGAAATACTCCCTGTTGTTCGAGCATTAAAAACCGGAGAGCTTGCATGAACCAAGCAATCCAATTTATCGACCGATTTGAATTTAACGTACAATCCCAGCAGTTAACGTTTTTTGCTCAAGTAAGTGGCTTAATGGTTGAATGTGTCATTGACACACGCACGCTAACATTGGCAGACCAACAAGCTGCAAAGTTACATTTTGAACAGGCGCGTTTTGACTATGAAGATATAGCCGAGCAACTAATCGAGAATGAAGAATATAACTCGGCAGGACAAATCATTGTTTCAGTGCTGAGTTAATCCTCAGCTAGATACTCATCTTTAAGCTCAACATAATTAGTTGCTGATATTTTTAAAAAACTCAGCTCTTGCTCGGTTAAAGGGCGCGCCTGCTTTACTGGACTACCCACATAGAGAAAGCCCGATTCCAAGCGCTTGTTTGGTGGAACTAATGAACCGCCACCAATTATCACATCATCTTCAATAATGGCATTATCCATTACAATCGCGCCCATGCCGACTAAAATACGATTACCCAAACAACAGCCGTGCAACATAACCTTGTGACCAACGGTAACATCATCACCAATAATTAATGGATAACCATCTGGGTTACTTTTACTGGCACGCGTTAGATGTAACACGCTGCCGTCTTGCACGTTAGTACGTTCACCAATGCGTATATAGTTAACGTCCCCTCGTGCTGCTACTAACGGCCATACACTACTATCTTCACCTAATGTGATATCACCAACTAAAACAGCCGACTCATCTATATAAACAGACTGGTTAAAACGAGGAGTAATTCCTTTATAAGAACGGATTGCCATAAAACACCTAATAAATTAAGAATAAGTTCAATAGTAAGAGGTAAATAGTGTAGCAGTAGAGCCTATAAAATGGCCAGCTAGGATCTGTGCTGTATACTAAACTAGCACTTTTGAGCTGTTTAGCGCGTAAATTGAACGAACAGCACTTTATTTCAAGTTTTCTTTAAAAAACGCTTGCGTAAAATTCGCCGCGCCCTATAATGCGACCCCACTGAGACGGCAGCAGGCAACGCTTAAGCTGCAAGAGTTAATCAGTTAGTCGAGTAAAACTTAAGTTTAGATTTTTAAGAAAGTTTAAAGTTAAGTGTTGACAAAAAAATAGGAAAGCGTAATATGCGCAGCCCTAGCGAGATGAAGTTTAACTTTAACCGCAACGTTCTTTAACAATATAAAGCAATCATCTGTGTGGGCACTCGTACAGATTGAGTTCTAACAGCCAAGCTTAACTTTCTTTTAGATAGCTAAGCAAGGCAAAAAATTTAGAGTCTCAATTGAAACTGAGTGACCAACAGAAGTAACTTATTTATAAGTTGCTTCGGCACAGTCAATTCAATATCGAAAGAT
>NZ_JACJFK010000027.1:0-27252 GCF_014164535.1 Pseudoalteromonas sp. SG41-2
ATTGAGAATTATTTAAGCTGGTTTAGGTTTATGGAAGATAACACTGAGTATTCAGATCAAACATGGATAAAAGAAGCATTATGATATGAATTTTTTATACCCACACTCAACTACAACACAGCCTTATATATACAGCAACGACTGGAGCAGATCATGGCTTCTGTATTTTTAGAATCCATCCGTGACTTTATGACAACGCGTCGTTATGCCAAGCGCACTATAGACACTTATCAATATTGGATAAAATTTTATATTTTATACCATGCTAAAAAACATCCAGCGCAATTGGCAGAGTCGGAGGTTGAGCAATTCTTATCTTATTTAAGTAATCAGCGTAATGTTGCAATGAAAACTCAGGCAACGGCTTTAAATGCTTTAGTATTTTTATACCGTCATATTATTCAGCGGCCGTTATCACTTGAGATGAATTTTAATAAATCACTCGTGCCACCTAAATTACCTGTAGTACTGACCCGTGAAGAAATGCAGCGTTTATTATTGGCAATGGATCCAAAGTATAAACTTATCGCTCAGTTACTTTACGGTAGTGGTCTACGTTTAATGGAAGCTGTAAGGCTACGGGTAAAAGATGTCGATTATGACTATGTCTCATTAATGATTTGGCAGGGCAAAGGCAATAAAAACCGCAGAGTAACATTAGCACCCGAACTACTGCCGTTGTTGCGCAGCCAAAGTCACTTGGTAAATGACTACTGGCAACGAGACAAACAAGCAACAGACTATGCCGGTGTCTGGCTTGCGAATGCACTAGCTAGAAAATACCCAGCGGCTCCTTATGAAATGAGCTGGCAATATTTGTTTCCTTCTGCCCAGTTAAGCATGGACCCAGAAAGTAAAAAGCTGCGACGCCACCATATTGATGAAACAACGGTTCGTAAAGCAATTAAGCAGGCAGCAAAGCTGGCAAAAATTCAAAAAAATGTTACCTGCCATACACTACGGCACTCGTTCGCTACCCACTTACTTGAATCCGGTGCAGATATACGCACCGTGCAAGAACAACTCGGCCATAGCGATGTTCGCACCACGCAAATTTATACGCATGTACTTAAAAGTGGTGCCAGTGGCGTAAAAAGCCCGTTGTCGCAGCTACTTTAGGTTCTTATTATCTATTGGAATATCGCGTTTGGGGAATACAAAAAACCCGATAATAATCTTATGTGGAATTGCTGCTGTTAGAAGGGTAAAAAAATAGACCGCAGAGCACTCCCTGATGGTTTAGCTAGGGATATATATCAGCTGCCTGATCAGTCTCACGAGCGAGTCACTCAACAGGACAATGCTTATTTGTAAGCTCCTTGCTTTATATGAATTTTTCTAAAACGCGGCGTCTCTTAACCCTTAATCTTTTTGTGAATCATTGTCTTAACTTTCTAATTTAAATTTTTACGCACACAAAAACGGCATTGCCAGAGCTTTCACCCCATGGGGTTATTTTTTCGTAGTCATGTTCAAACACATGTATTTCAAAATAAGGTTTTAGGGCTTCTTTTAACTGGGCAAAACTAACAGCGACCATTGGGTGCTCGTCGTGCCATACAAATGTTTCGTCTGCTGTTGCTTTATTTATACTGAGCTTTAATGACTGTTTTTCGCCACTGCCACTGTAATTCCAACCAGAGCGGAATGTGAATAGGCTGCCCGCGTTTTCAGCAGTATGCTCTACAAATGAATCGTTATCGATGTGATTTTTATCAACAACGTTAAAGCAAAATATACCACCGGCTTTTAGTGCATGGTGTACGCTTGTAATACAGTCTGTTAATTTATTAATGCCGTCGCAGTAGTGGATTGAATACAAGAAGCAGGTAATTAAATCCACTTGCTCAGGGATCACAAACTCACTCATATTCTGCAATGAAAATTGCGCTTCTGGGCAACGAATAGTTGCTCTATCTAGCATGGGTTGATTTATATCAAGCCCACTACTTTGATAACCGTAATCAATAAAATGACGAACATGTGGGCCCGTGCCGCATGCTAAATCAAGATGCGTATTTCCCTTATTACCAAAGATTTGCTGTAGCCTGTGAATAAAATAGCTTTGGGCTTGATAATCTATATCTGCGCACATTAAGTCATAGTAATCAGAAAGGTCTGTGTATAGAGCGTTCGCGGACATATCAGCCTAGTGGTTTGGAGTAGAGTATTTTAAGTCGCGCATAATAAACTAATTATCACCATTAACGAAGCAGATATGAAAGTAAGAGGTTTGTTGGGTTTTTTTTTACTCAACCCAACGTTCAATTTAAATGGCAAATTACTTAAAGCTTACCACTGAGCTTTACTTTAGTTTATCCCTAAATACTTATGTACTTGCACTGATAAGCGCCAGTTTTTTTCAATACAGGTTTCAATTGCCAACTTAGTTGCAGAGACTTTTTGGCTAATTGGTTGCAGGTAAACAAGCTTGGGGGTAACGCCTGTTTTTGCAAATAACTCTTCAAGCTCTACAACGTGTTTTTGCATCGCGATTGGGTGTTTTATTTCATCGGCGCGTTGCATGGCTGAAGTAAGTACGTCGTAGCCGCCACGCATATTAATTTTCGGTGATACCGTCACCCACGTTTGTGCTGGGGCTAAAATCTCAAAAGTGCCGCTGGTTTCTATTTGTGTGCTGTAGCCGTTAGCATGAAGTAATTCGCACACCGGGTTTAAGTCGTACATGCATGGCTCACCGCCGGTGATCACTACATGCTTGGCACGATAAGCACGATCGACAAACAAGTTAAATATTTGCTCAGCTGATGCGTCCGCCCAGTGATCTGAATCAGCCTTTTTCTCAACCGTGTCGTCCAGTGATACTTTATACACATTATCAACTTCCCACGTTTGCTTAGTGTCACACCAAGCGCAACCTACGGGGCAGCCTTGTAAACGTAAAAATATTGAAGGCGTGCCGGTAAAGCTCGCTTCGCCTTGAATGGTTTCAAATATTTCATTAATTTTGTACAAAAGAGTCTCACTCACTACTTGGCATTAATTACGAGCATAAACATAGTTTAAAAAATCAAAAAACACGGTCGGAAATTGTTATTTATGCCCCAGCCGTGTAGTATATCGCGCCCTGATATAAACCTCTATTAAAACTAAGAGCAAAACAGTTATGACGCAAAAAGTAGTTGTGATTTACTCCGGCGGTATGGATTCATTTACCGTATTAAATAAAGCCCTGCAGCAAGGCCGCGAGGTATATGCCCTGTCATTTGACTATGGTCAGCGTCATGTAAAAGAGCTTAAAGTTGCAGCCAGTGTGTGTGAAAAGCTTGGCGTACCGCATAAGATAGTTGATATTTCTGCGATCAATCAGTTAATTGGTGGCTCATCGTTAACTGATGATATTGATGTCCCAGAAGGCCACTACGAAGCCGAAAACATGAAAAGCACCATAGTGCCTAATCGCAACATGATTTTGCTGTCACTGGCTGTGGGTTACGCTGTATCACTCAAAGCAAGCCAAGTGTATTACGGTGCTCACTCTGGGGATCATGCTATTTACCCTGATTGCCGTCCTGAATTTGTGCAAAAGATGGATGATTTATGTCGTATTGCTAACTACGACGCCGTGGAAATTTTCAGCCCGTATTTAAATGACACCAAAATTGACATTCTTACTGATGGTTTAAAAATGGGCTTGGACTACAGCCAAACGTGGACTTGCTATAATGGCCGTGAAAAAGCCTGTGGTAAATGTGGTGCCTGCCAAGAGCGCTTAGAGGCATTTAGCCTTAATAACATTACCGATCCAATCGAGTACGAATAACCCACATTAAAAAAGGCTATCATCGCGATAGCCTTTTTATTATTAACTGAGATAAGTTTACAGCCAACGTTTTACCCGAGACTTGTAATCGCTGTACCCTTGACCAAATATTTTTAATAGAGCCCGCTCCTCTGGAATAATTTGAAACCAAGTTAAGTAACAAATAAAGCCCAGCACACACAATAACGCCCACAGTGATGTTAACCACACTCCCCAACCTGCCAGTATAAAAGCAAAACCAACATACATTGGATTACGTGAAATTTTGTACACACCCGTGGTAACCAGTGCTGACGCTTGATCTGGTTTACTTGGGTTTACAGTGGTTTTTGCTAAGCGAAAACTAACCACCCCAGCAATACAAAAAATACAGCCTGTGGTGAGTAAAATAACCGCAACATAAAAAATAAATGTGGTGAAGTCAATCACACTGTAGTGGGCAATTACCGCCATCAGCACAGTAAAAAAAAGCACTATAATAATCGGAGGAATTTTATTATTTAGCATAGTAACTCACTGTCGTTGTTAAAATTAGTTAATGCTGCAATTAAACACTCATCACACTGTATCACTGATGAATATACCGCAGAGGGTCATGTTGATACAAATAAAGTTACAATTGTCAGCTTCATCATTTGCGCATTCTGGTTATACTTTACACACTATATAAAATAATAAGGAATACAGCATGTCAGGAACTACTATGGTAGTCATGATCGTATTTATCTCTGTTGGGTTTGGGGTAATGTACGATATGTATAAAAAACATTTAGAGTTTAAACACCGTACACTCACCGATAACAAAGAGTCGAATAATCAAATTGCTGCTGTTACTGCTGAAATGCTTGCGTTAAAAGAGCGTGTACAAACATTAGAAGCTATCGTGACTGATCCTAGTTACAGCGTAAAACAAGAAATCAATAAACTGTAAATTTGCCGCGTTTAAAGCGCTTGCAAGTAATCTGGATATAAATGCGCGTTTTCTGGCTGCTCAATTCCATGAGCGGCTAAAAACCCACAGATCACTTGCCCGCATCCTTGTGGAGCACGAGAGCTGTCAATTTCAAAATTTAATTGATCGGCATGTTGTTTGCCAAGTTCGCATAATTGCAACGCATGCTGCGAACGCAAAACAATACTCAATGCCCCGATTTGCTCTACATTAACGTTTTTACTAAAGCGCGCAAAACCTGCATATTTAAATTGCTCATTTACATAATCATTACTGATCGCTACCAACGCGGTCATCAAGCCATGCAAAAAAGCATTTGCAGATGTATCTGCGGCTAAAAAAATCACTGTTTTTGCGTTAAATTCGCTTAACTGACAGTCAGTACAATTGAGTCGCAGAGTGTAAAGTATGTGCTCATCGGCAATTTTTTGTTGTGCAATTAAAGTCAGTGCGGCTCCAGCAAATAAACATCTAGCAAGTAACTTTATGACACTTTGCGGTTGATGATCAGCAGCCATGGTTAATTGCGGGTTTTGTGCTAATAAAGGTAAATCATGATGGTTATTAAACGGCGTGCTGCTGCCCTGCTCACTATTGAGTTGAAATAGTTCTCTTACTTCGTGTTCACGGGCTATTTTTAACGCTAAAAAAGCGGTTTGGATCAATTCCGAGGTAGGTAAGTTTTCTTCCACAAACCAGCGCCGGCCAAATAATAACTTTTTTGCCTTGGTGCTGCGATAATTATCTGGACTAAGAATGGCCACTTGTAAATAAATTTGCTCATTCTGTTTTGCGGCGAGCACCCGAAAGTGAGTTGAAAACTCAATTTTATCAAGGGTTTCGTTCACGCTTTCGAGGGTATGTTGATAACGTAAAAAATGTTGCGGCACTACCCAGCTCGCGTTACTCAATTGCACGATGGGTGCATAAGCAATTGGCTGCTCACAATTATATAGCAGCTCATTATGAGTATATTTGACTGATGTAAAGTGGTTATTTTTATCTGACATAACTAAACCAAGTAAACTCGCTAACACAAAGCGCTGAAGATGAGTTATTTACGCTGTAACGCTAGTCGATAGATCACAGTGCTGCGTTTAATTTAGCGATATTTTTTGATAATCATCGAGCACATGTTGAAAATATGTACGGTCTTTGTTCAACATCCGAGTATAGTGCGCAACTAATTGTTGCAGATACAATTCGTGCATTTGCTCAGCATTGTCCCACATCTGACTACCAGTAACACTCAATGCAGTGTTACTGGTAAAACTTAGCTGTATCACTTCGTAAAAACGGTTGTTTTCTTGCACCAGTTGCTCTTTGATAAGTCCTAAACCTAACGCCTGTAAACCTTGTCGTAAGGTATAGGTATGATGCACCGGACAAACAATAAAACTGAGTTGTTCACGAAGCTTTTCAGGGCAATTAGCAACCATTTTTTGTACTAGCCTCAGCAGTAATTCTCCACCGACTCCGGCGATAATGATCAGCTGTTTGGCTGATGGCTGCAGCTCAATTGTAGCTACATCCTGACATAATACTTGCCATTGGCAAGCTGCTTGCTGATCACTAAAACGCGTAAGCGTGTGTTCAAGCTCGTCCATTAACGTAGGCACTATATCAACAAAGTTTATTTGCTTGGCGGCTGCCCGCTTTAAAAGCGCCATACCAAGCAAACCGTGGTCACAACAACAGTCCCAAATTACATCATACGGCGCGCAGATCAACGAATCGATTGCACTGAGGCGGCTACTTAGTTTCATTTAAAGCTAAACTTGAGCCGTTTTATAGATCAATGCTTTTAAGCTACGGTCGCTATCAACATCAACAAAACCATGGGTCGGCGCTAGGCGCTCTACAAATTCAATCGCACCTTGAGTGTGTTCGTCTATCAGCGCTTTAAATGACGCTTCACTTAGCTCTGGACTGTTAGCACATAACAGCAATTGAGTATGGTCATTGAGCAGTTCAGGTAAGCGGCGCAGCACTTTTTGATAATCTTTAGTTAAAATGAAACTGCCTTTTTGAAAGCTTGGCGGATCAACAATAATTAAATCAAAAGGGCCAGCCTTTTTAAGTTTACCAAACGACTTTAATATATCGTGCGGTAAAAAGCTCACACCGCGGTCAAAGCTATTAAGTTGATGATTTTGCTTACCGGTGCGCAGTACACCTTTGTTCATATCCATATTGATCACACTATCGGCACCGCCACGCATTGCCGCAACCGAAAAACCACATGTATATGAAAATAAATTCAATACCTTAGCGTGTTTACTATGGGCTTGAACAAACTCCCGTCCACGGCGCATATCCGGGAATATACCGGTATTTTGACGGCTCATTAAATCCACAAAAAACTTACACTCACCTTCTTTAACACTATGCGGGCTCGGTAGTTGACCAAATAACAGTTTATTTTCAGTTTGTTGTCCGGCGCGTTGTTGAAATACCAACGAGGTGATTAATTCTTTAGCGTGTTGTTGTGCCCATTGCCAAAGCTGCTCACTTAATTGCGTTAGCGTTTGTGAGTCAACTTCGTCGTACGACACTAAAAATAAACACGGCGGGTAAAAGTCGATATTTAGATGACTCAAATGCTCGGTAGTGTGACCGCGGCCATGAAACACACGACAAAGTTCATTGTCTGCTAAGGGCGCACTTTCAAGTGCTGTAATAAGGGGCGTAAAATTATGCATTTTTAATTAACTGTTGTTGTAATTCATGGATTTCATCACGAACGGATGCGGCTTTTTCAAATTCTAAATCACTTGCGTATGCATGCATTTTGGTTTCGAGTTGCTTAATTTGCACTGCGATCTCTTTTGCACTGAGCACTTGCTTACTTTGTTTTCGGATCAGCTGTAAATTATCTTGTGGCCCGGCTCGCTCACCAACATCCATAATGTCAGTAATTTTCTTCAATAAGGCTTGTGGTTCAAGGCCATGCTTAATATTGTAAGCGTGTTGAATATCGCGGCGACGCTGAGTTTCATCAATAGCTTTGGCCATTGATTTAGTGACTCGATCACCGTATAAAATTGCCCGACCATTTAAGTGACGAGCCGCACGACCAATGGTTTGAATTAATGCGCGAGCCGAACGTAAAAAGCCCTCTTTATCAGCATCAAGTATCGCAACTAGCGATACTTCTGGCATATCTAAACCTTCACGCAGTAAGTTAATACCCACTAACACATCAAACACCCCAGCGCGAAAATCACGAATAATTTCGACCCGTTCAACGGTATCGATATCCGAATGCAAGTAACGCACTTTTACATCATGTTCAGATAAGTAATCCGTTAAATCTTCAGCCATGCGCTTAGTAAGTGTGGTCACTAGCACACGTTCATCAATTGCTACGCGTTTATATATCTCTGACAATAAGTCATCAACTTGAGTTGCCACTGGGCGTACTTCAATTTGTGGATCGAGTAATCCTGTGGGGCGAATAACCTGCTCGGCAATATCATCTCCACAACGTTCAAGTTCAAAATCACCCGGGGTTGCTGATACATAAATTGTTTGCGGTGCTATGGCTTCAAATTCTTCAAAGCGTAGTGGCCGGTTATCCATCGCCGACGGCATACGAAAACCGTATTCCACGAGATTTTCTTTACGGCTACGATCGCCTTTATACATAGCGCCGATTTGCGATACCGTAACGTGAGATTCGTCAATAATCATTAACGCATCTTCAGGAAGATAATCAAGCAAGGTTGGCGGTGGATCGCCCGGCGTGCGGCCAGATAAATATCGGCTGTAGTTTTCGATGCCAGAGCAATAACCAAGCTCGGTCATCATTTCAATATCGTATTGTGTACGTTGTGCCACGCGTTGCTCTTCGACCAGTTTATTAGCACTGAGTAACTGCGCACGACGGTCTTTTAATTCAGCTTTAATATGCTCAACCGCATCAAGAATTTTATCTCTGGGTGTCACATAGTGCGTTTTAGGATAGATAGTTGCGCGGACTATGTGTTTTTCAACCGCGCCGGTAAGCGGGTCAAAAATACTTAGCCGTTCTATTTCGTCATCAAACATTTCTACACGCACTGCAAAAGTGTCTGACTCAGCAGGGAATATATCCACAACTTCACCGCGAACCCGATACGTACCGCGGCTAAAATCAATATCATTTCGCGTATATTGAATTTCAGCTAGTCGGCGCAGCATATCGCGTTGATCAACTTTTTCGCCCACTTTTAACAACAGCATCATCTTCATGTATGATTTTGGATCGCCCAAACCATATATGGCTGATACTGATGCCACTATAATTGTATCCCTACGCTCTAATAGCGCTTTGGTAGCACTTAGGCGCATCTGCTCTATGTGTTCGTTTATCGAGGCATCTTTTTCAATAAAGGTATCGCTTGCAACAACATACGCTTCTGGCTGATAGTAATCATAATACGAAACAAAATATTCAACCGCGTTGTGCGGAAAAAACTCTTTCATTTCGCCATATAACTGCGCTGCTAAGGTTTTATTATGCGCCATAATGATCGTTGGGCGATTCAAATCATTGATAATATTAGCCATGGTAAATGTTTTACCAGTACCTGTTGCCCCTAATAATGTTTGATGAGCAAGTCCGGCTTCTAACCCTTCACATAACTGCGCAATCGCGGTGGGTTGATCCCCCGCAGGTTTAAATTTAGATACCAGTTGAAAATGGTCGCTCATGCTTGGCACTCCTGTACAGCTTGGTTACTGATCATATTCAGCTCTTTGATAAACCATTTATAAGCTATTATTGCAGTAAATAAATTACCCAGCGCTGCGCCGATCAGCAAGCCTGGTAAACCGGCATATAAATTACCGACATAAGCAAATGGAATATAAAAAATAAATAATCGGATCACACTTAGAATTAATGCATTCATTGGTTTGTGTAAGGCATTGAACGATGAATTAGACAAAATAATTATCCCTTGCAAACCGTAACTTAACGGCAAGGTAAAAATAAATAATTTGATCACATCGATAACCATCTGCTCTTTACCAAACAACTCACTGATCACTCCTGAAAATGCAATGAGCAGTAAATAAATAATAAACTGCCAAATCATCACAAATTTTAATGTTGTGGTGTACGCCTCTTTAACACGGTTAAGTTTACCAGCACCAAAGTTTTGACTAATAAACGGCGGTAACGTCATCGATAAAGCTAACACCACCAAACTGGCAATTGATTCAATACGACTGCCTACGCCAAAAGCAGCAACAGCCTCAGGTCCATGATGAGCAACCATGGCAATCATCACCGCCATTGCAACTGGTGTTAACATATTTGCACCTGCTGCTGGCAAACCAATTTTAAGAATTTTTCGAATAGAGCTTAATGGGGTTTGGTTATTTGCATTTAGGCTCAGCAAGCCTTTTTTTACTGCTAGCAAATATAAAATAATGACAACGGCTACCGACCATGCGATGACGCTGGCAATCGCAGCGCCTTTAATGCCAAATGCAGGAATTGGCCCAAAGCCAAAAATCAATACTGGGTCGAGTACGGCATTGATAAGCCCCGCTCCACCCATCACTATGCTAGGTGTTTTGGTGTCACCGCTGGCACGTAACACTGAGTTACCAACCATAGGGGTAATTAGAAATACACTGCCTAAAAACCACACACTCATATACTCATGGATCAGCGGCAACACTTGCTCCCCTGCTCCCAGCAATTTAAATATCGGGGAAATAAACAGATAACCAAATAGCGATAAACATACCACCATCACCACTGCAATTAATAATGCGATGCTGGCATCAAAGCGTGCTTCTTCAATATTATTACTACCCAATGCCTTGGCAATAACCGCTGACGTACCGATACCCAAACCAATAGCTAGGCTGATCACGGTAAAGGTTACCGGAAAAGTAAAACTGACAGCAGCTAATGGCTCAGTTCCCAATAAGCTAATAAAAAATGTATCGACAATATTGAACATCATTAACGTGATCATGCCGAAAATCATCGGCACAGTCATTTTCTTCAAGGTCGGTACTATTGGATCGTTTAATAAATCGGGAGCTGAGTTGCTCTGCAAAGTTGCGCGCATGGGAATAAATAAACCTCTTTTATTAAGCGTGGTATTTTAAAGCATCAGGGCTTTTCAAGCCACGCATTTATCAAGTGATTATAAATTGATTACAAAAACGCCTAAAAAACCATAGAAAAGTGTTCTTTTTACGTGTTTAGCGACGATTTCACTTCGAACCTCTACTAAAAACAATAAAAATACATTTTTATAACCTTTATCACAAAAACATCGCGACTGGTGCTGCATTTTTACACAAAAATTGCGCTAATCGAATCGTTACGAATAAATTTACTCATCAACGAAGCTCTTTTCAGCTTATTTTTTCAAGTCATTGTTTTAAAATGAGATAAAAAAAATGTTTTAAATGCTTGATATCCTCACAGTGCCCTAAAAATATGGCTCTGCCAACGTTCTTAAAGTTTCATAAACAGAGTTATCCACAGAAACCGTGGATAACTCTTGCAAAGCCACGTTAATAAAGGCGTGCAAAGGGACGGCTTAAACACGCTAACGGCAATGTTGGCAAATACTAACTTTAGACAATTTGAGTTAAATAGCTCATAAAACATACTTAACCCCTGTACCAATGACCTGTCACATTTATTTAAACGCCCATTCAATATGAAAAAATAAATATAACTAAATGAAATAAAACAATATATATATATTTCCTTGCTATTCTCATGGGTATTAAGTCGCTAAACTAAGGGTTCAGATCTGTATGTCATTTTTTTCTCGGCATTTTTCGTTAACGACTAATTAAATGCATAAGTAAATTTAATTATTGCGAATTTGCGCTTTTATTAGCTAACGTTAAAAAAGTACATTTCATAAATTTATTCGTACAAAACTAGATAAATGATCACTTTTATAATTTGTCTGGCGGTTAACTTGTTTGTTTTTTAGTCGTTGAAAACCGAGATTTTATCACGCGTCTCGATTTACACGGCTTAAATGAAGAGAAAAAAAGCCACAAAACAGCCAGATCGAACATAAAAACATCGAACAGACTGCTTTTTTTTGTTTATCCGGTTTTATGTGTTGACACTTTGCAGCGCGGTCATTAATATTTCGCCCCGTTGAAAGGCACATACGCTTCCCCCTTAGCTCAGTTGGTTAGAGCGACGGACTGTTAATCCGCAGGTCCCCCGTTCGAGTCGGGGAGGGGGAGCCAGTCTTTTCAGCCATAAACGATTCCCCCTTAGCTCAGTTGGTTAGAGCGACGGACTGTTAATCCGCAGGTCCCCCGTTCGAGTCGGGGAGGGGGAGCCAAGTTTATGTAATATGATTATTGTTCCCCCTTAGCTCAGTTGGTTAGAGCGACGGACTGTTAATCCGCAGGTCCCCCGTTCGAGTCGGGGAGGGGGAGCCAAATCATATAAAATTTAAGTATCGTAGTTCCCCCTTAGCTCAGTTGGTTAGAGCGACGGACTGTTAATCCGCAGGTCCCCCGTTCGAGTCGGGGAGGGGGAGCCAACTTAAAGAATCAATTAGACTTTCCTAAACAATTCCACTACTCTACTACAATCAAAATATTTCTTTTTAATACACATTTAATAAGTGTAAAATAATTTGATTAATCAAGGATCTGATTCCTTCCCTTTGATCTACTAAAAAGAATAAGACATGGCTGGTTTCAAAAAACTCATATTTATTCAATTAATATCTTGGATGTTGTTTGCAAGTATTGGTGGCTATTTTGTTGCGTCAGCGTTTGACAACGCAGTAAGCGATGCACAACATAAAACGCAATCAGTGGTAAACAACTATATTAGTAAACATTCTATTGCTGAAATAGCACCAGATAAACTTCAGCAAGTGCTTGCTGACGGTAATACTTTTTCTTCATTTATTTTGCGTGATCAGCAAGGTAAAGAACTTATAAATATTACATCCCCTACTTCATTACCAGCCATTGCGCAATTAGTTAACACCAGCTTTAACTCTATCCGTCCTCAATTTGCTGTTAATCAAGCGTCTGATATCAAAGTTGAATTTACTATTAATGCCAATAACCTTGGGTTGATACTCCAACAAGCGATGTTTATTGTTATTTTAGTGTCAGGTTTAATGGCAATTATTCCCATTGTGTTCATGAAAACCATGTTTAGTAAGCTAAATAGAAATATAAGCATGACAGTGGCTGAGATAATTGATGTTTATATCAATCAAAATCAAGTCAACACCGGTCTTGAAACAGCGATTAATAGCAGCAAAATAAAACAACTGGGCGTTGACCTAGTGCCGAGCTTTAATCGCCTGTCGCACTTTTTACAAAGTAAGCATGATGATATTCAAAATGCCGCACATTCTATCAAGCAAGAAGCTTATAAAGATGTAGTTACTGAACTTGGCAACCGTAATATGTTTGTTGAATATTATGAGAAGTACATTGAAAGCAGTGAAAAAAGCACCTTTGGCTCTTTGGCAATGGTTCGTTGTAGTGAATTACAAGCAATCAACCAAACTCGTGGTTACCAAAAAGGTGACGAGTATGTCAAAGCTGTGGCTGATATTATTAAACATATCAGCGGCACATATACAGGCAGTAAAGTTTTTCGTTTGAATAGCTCAGATTTCGCGATTGTGCTGCCTAACACTCCTCTAAAGGAATCTGAACGTTTTGGTGATAACTTACAATCTCGATTTACTCAATATCAGCAAAACCAAGAATTAAGCTCAGTAGCAAATACTGGGATCGTCGCTTATGAAAAAGGCAAACCCTTAGGTGAGCTACTTTCGATAGTAGACAATGCTATGAGCATGGCCCAATCAAAACAAGCTAACGCCTGGCATATACAACGCGAAACTGATTTAGTTAATAATGTAAGTGCAGGATTTGGCAATCAAAACTGGCGTAAAGTGATTAATGAAGTCATTGAAGCTGAGCGTGTACATTTGGTAATGCAAAACATTATGCCAATTGGTAAAAGCATGAAGGCCTACGCTGAAATTCAAGTGCGCTTTAAAACAACAGAAAACCAAGTATTGCCTACCGCTTCATTTTTAGCTATGGCTGAAAAGCTTGATATGGCGATGGAAATTGATCAGTTAATCATTAATTCATCACTGGAAAAAATTAAGAGCCGTAATTTCTCTGAAAAATTCTTTGGTTTGAATGTTACCGCCTCAAGCGCACACAATGATCAGTTCGTAATTTGGCTAGAGCGACGTTTATTAAAAGACACAAATATTGCCTCAAAACTGGTATTCGAAGTGAGTGAATTTGGCTTACAGCAAAATATTAAAGCCAGTAAACGCTTTATAGATATGATCCACCGTGTTGGTGCTCGGATCACGGTAGAACGATTTGGTGTTGGTTTAACCTCGTTTAAGTTTTTCCGCGATTTAAAACCTGACTTTATCAAAATGGATGCAAGCTATACTCGCGGCCTTGAAGAAGATAAAAACAACCAATACTTTATGCGTTTAATGGTCGACCTCGCGCATCGAATTGGTGTTAGCGTTTTTGCTGAGGGTGTTGAAAGCCAAGAAGAAAAACACATTATTGAAACTTTATGTCTTGATGGTGTGCAAGGTTATTACATCGAAAAGCCAAAAGATATTTAATCAATCTAAAAGGTGCTTTGAGCACCTTTTTAGTTTTCTAGTAGTTTATTTCCCCCTCCCCTGATCTGCTTTATCATTCCAAATGTCAGTAACTAGGTTAATGAACAGTTAATCTTTATTTATCATGCTATAAAATTCTAAATGCAATTCACTATCATTATTAAATGAGCCGTTTATTTACCTTCTACGTGTTGTTAAACAGCCAATAAAAAAGGATAATGTCGGCGTTTATTATAGCTTGAGGCGAACATGACAGAATATGTATTGCTGTTGATCGGCACAGTACTGGTTAATAACTTTGTGTTAGTACAATTTTTAGGTCTATGCCCGTTTATGGGTGTATCTGGCAAACTGGATACAGCTATAGGCATGTCACTTGCGACCACTTTTGTGTTAACACTTGCCTCTGTAACAAGCTATCTAGTTAATCAATATATTTTGATCCCACTTGATATCACGTATTTACGTACTCTAAGCTTTATTTTAGTGATTGCTGTGGTGGTTCAGTTTACCGAAATGGTAGTCAGAAAAACCAGCCCTACGCTGTATCGCTTACTCGGTATATTTTTACCTTTGATCACCACAAACTGTGCGGTCTTAGGTGTTGCGTTACTAAATGTCAAAGAGGATCATACGTTTTTACAATCTGCAGTATATGGCTTTGGCGCTGCTGTTGGTTTTTCTATGGTACTGGTATTATTTGCAGCTCTTCGTGAACGCTTAACCGCTGCTGACGTACCTACCCCCTTTAAAGGCGCATCGATTGCGATGATCACCGCAGGCTTAATGTCGATGGCCTTTATGGGCTTTACAGGATTAGTGAAGTTTTAACATGACCTTGTTTTATGCCTTGATTGCGCTGGGAACCCTAGCACTCATTTTTGGTTTGATCTTAGGATTTGCTGCTGTGCGCTATCGAGTGCAAAGTAATCCGATTGTTGAACAGATCGATACTATATTACCGCAAACACAGTGCGGCCAGTGTGGCTATCCGGGTTGTCGCCCTTATGCAGAAGCCATCGCCAATGGCGATGAAATTAATAAATGCCCACCAGGTGGCGATGCGACAGTAAAAAAATTAGCTGACTTAATGGGTGTTGAAGCTAAACCCCTTGCCGGTGGCGAACAAGCTGAACCGATAAAAACCGTTGCCTATATACGTGAAGATGAATGTATTGGTTGTACCAAATGTATTCAAGCTTGTCCTGTCGATGCCATTGTTGGTGCCACGCGCCAAATGCATACTGTTTTAATTGATGAATGTACGGGTTGTGACTTATGTGTTGAACCTTGTCCTGTTGACTGTATTGATATGCTGCCTGTAGAAACCACTAAGCAAACGTGGAAATGGCAACTAGATGCAATTCCAGTAACACAGATTGATTAAGGGCTCCCTATGGAAAAGCTAATCGCACAGATAAAACAAGGTAAAGTGTGGCCGTTTCCAGGTGGCATTCATCCACCGGGACAAAAAACAATTTCCAACAGTCAAGCAATCGCCCGTTTACCTTTGCCTGACAAACTCGTTGTGCCATTAAAACAACATATTGGTGCTAACGGTCAACTGATCGTCGAAAAAGGCCAACAGGTACTTAAAGGGCAAGCACTTACAAAGCCTGTTGCGAATTGGTCGGTGCCAATACACGCCCCGACTTCTGGTACTATTACTGATATTTGCCAAATGCCGTCTGCGCATCCATCGGCATTGCCTGAATTGTGTGTAATTATTGAGCCCGATGGCCAAGATAGCTGGTGTGCGTTAGCACCGGTGACAACACCAAGCCAGCTTTCTCACGAGCAACTTATCGATATTATTCATGACCGTGGTATTGCCGGTATGGGCGGTGCAGGATTCCCAACTTATATTAAAGCAGATAGTCGCAAAGCAATTGAGTATTTTATTGTTAATGCAGTGGAATGTGAGCCCTATATTACTGCTGATGATGTACTAATGCGTGAGCATGCTGCAGGCATTATTGCTGGCATAGAGATCATGCAGCAATTGCTTACACCAACACTTACTATCGTTGGTATAGAAGATAACAAACCAGAGGCCATCGCAGCCATGCAGGCAGCGGCTGAGTATAATGACAAAATAATCATTCAAACAGTTCCTACTGTTTATCCTTCTGGTGGTGAAAAGCAATTAATTAAGCTACTTACCAATAAAGAAGTCCCTAGTGGGGGAATTCCAGCAGATATCGGTGTGTTAGTACAAAACGTCGGCACTTTATTTGCTGTTCATCAAGCTGTCTATGAAGGTAAGCCACTAATTGAACGTGTTATTACGGTAACAGGTAATACAATTCATAATCCGGGTAATGTATGGGCTTTATTAGGCACTGAAATAAAACATCTACTTGATTGCCAAGGCTTTTCACCAGTGCCACAGCAACGCGTTGTAATGGGCGGCCCTATGATGGGCTTTACTTTGCCAACGGTGCGTATCGGCGTGGTAAAAACCACTAACTGTATTTTAGCCCCAGATCATGATGAGCTGGCAGAGCCCGGCCCTGAAAAAGCCTGTATTCGTTGTAGTGCTTGTGCTGATGCCTGCCCTGCTTCACTGTTGCCTCAGCAACTACAATGGTTTGCTAAATCAAAAGAATACGACAAACTGAAAGAGCATAACCTGTTTGATTGTATTGAATGCGGTGCTTGCGCGTATGTGTGCCCAAGTGAAATTCCGCTGGTGCAGTATTACCGTGTGGCTAAAGTTGAAATAAAAGAACAGCAAGCTGAGCAAGTTAAAGCTGAACGTGCGAAAGAGCGCTTTGAACTTCGAAAACAACGCCTAGAGCGGGAGCAAGAAGCACGACAAAATCGCCATAAACGCAAACCAGCTGCTGAAAAATCGGCTGACGAAAAACAAAAAATTGCCGATGCTCTAGCACGCGTTAAAAACAAACCAGCAAAAGATGACGACAAATCAGCTGTGGCCGCTGCAATTGCTCGCGCCAAAGCTAAAAAACAAAATCAAGAAGCAACGCTTGAACCAGATAACAGTGACGTAGCATTAGAGCGCGCAGCGCGCAAAGAGCAAGCTCGCAAATACAAAGAGCAAAAAGCCGCAAGCAGTACAGCTGCTGATCCGGATGATAAAAAGTCAGCCGTGGCCGCTGCGATTGCCCGCGCTAAAGCGAAAAAAGCGGCGGCATCAGAAGATGAAAGCGATAACACGACTGCTGCACCTACTGATGATAAAAAAGCCGCTGTAGCCGCTGCAATTGCTCGTGCTAAAGCAAAAAAGGCAGCACAGGCTGAACCAGCAGCAAGCGTAGAAAACGACAACTCTGAAAGTGAAGTCGCTACAGCCTCACCTGCCGATGATAAAAAAGCCGCTGTCGCTGCTGCAATTGCCCGTGCAAAAGCGAAAAAGGCAGCACAAGCAGCAAGCGTAGAAAACGACAGTTCTGAAAGTGAAGTTACTTCAACCTCACCTGCCGATGATAAAAAAGCCGCTGTCGCTGCTGCTATTGCTCGTGCAAAAGCGAAAAAGGCAGCACAAGCAGCAAGCGTAGAAAACGACAGCTCTGAAAGTGAAATTACTACAGCCTCACCTGCCGATGATAAAAAAGCCGCTGTCGCTGCCGCCATTGCCCGCGCGAAAGCGAAAAAGGCTGCACAAGCAGCAAGCGTAGAAAACGACAATTCTGAAAGTGAAGTCGCTACAGCCTTACCTGCCGATGATAAAAAAGCCGCTGTCGCTGCCGCCATTGCCCGCGCGAAAGCGAAAAAGGCTGCAAAAGCTGAACAAGCAGCAAGCGTAGAAAACGACGATGCTGAAAATGAAACTTCGGCTACAGCGATAAACGAAGCTGAAATCGCTGAAGATAAACCAGAACAGACCGCACAAGATAAGAAAAAGGCCGCTGTTGCCGCAGCGATTGCCCGTGCAAAGGCTAAAAAATTACAACAAGAAGGAAGTGATAAGTAATGAAGCTAACTATGGCCAGTTCGCCGCATAGCCACAGTCATAAATCACTTAGCAGGTTGATGCAAACAGTGATCTTAGCCTGTATTCCTGGACTTATCGCACAACTGTATTTTTTTGGTACGGGTGTATTGATCCAGCTAATTTTAGCGTTAGTCACGGTTAGTATCAGTGAAGCCATTATTATGCTTATTCGCAAGCGCCCTGTATGGCCTGCGCTTGGAGATGGCAGTGCATGGCTTACTGCGGTCTTATTAGCATTAAGTATTCCGCCACTCGCCCCATGGTGGGTTATTGTGATCGGTAGCTTTTTTGCCATCGTCATTGTTAAACAGCTCTATGGTGGCCTTGGTTTCAATTTATTTAACCCTGCCATGGCTGCATACGTGTTATTGCTTATTTCGTTCCCTGTGCAAATGACCACTTGGATGCCAGTTAGTGACTTACTGGCAAACCCAATTAGTCTTACTCAACAGCTTAGCGTTATTTTTAATGGCTTTACCAGTGCAGGTTTTAGTGTTGATCAACTTAGAGTTGGGGTTGATGGCGTAACAATGGCCACACCTTTGGATACCATCAAGACTGATATCGCTCATGGTTTAACCGTATCTGAAAGCATGCAAGCCGCTATTTTTAATAGTTGGTTAGGACAAGGTTGGGGCTGGGTAAATCTTGGCTTTTTAATCGGTGGCTTATACCTTATTAAAGCCAAAGTTATAAATTGGCATATCCCAGTTGGTGTACTTGCATCAATTGCTGTGTGCAGCGCAATTGGTTATATCGCAGCACCTGGTACTGAGCCTGGTATGGTATTTCATTTATTTAGTGGCGCAACCATGTTAGGGGCCTTTTTCATAGCCACGGATCCGGTTTCGGCAGCTACCACTAATCGCGGCCGGTTAATTTACGGCGCATTGATTGGTTTATTAGTTTATTTGATCCGTACTTTTGGCGGTTACCCAGATGCCATGGCGTTTGCTGTGTTACTACTCAATATGGCCGTGCCACTGATAGACTATTACACTCAACCACGTACTTATGGCCATGGGGTGAATAAATGATTATTTCATCAATGACAAAAAATGGCGCTATTTTAGCCCTGTTTGCCCTGCTCACTACCGGCGCTGTTGGTATTATCCATAACCTCACGGCTGACAGTATTGCAGAGCAAGAGCGCAAACAACTTTCATTACAGCTGCAAGATGTACTCGCCCCTAATTTTTACGATAATACTCTTTATCAAGATTGTGCCATCATTGATGATCCACTACTTGGTAATAAACCACAAACCGTTTATCGTGCTCGCAAGGGTGGCCAACCTGTTGCTTTAGTAATGCGCCACGTGACGCCAAAAGGTTATAGCGGCGATATAAGTTTATTAACTGCCGTATTTGCAAACGGGGACGTTGCCGGAGTACGTGTTACTAAACACGAAGAAACGCCTGGTCTTGGTGATAAAGTAGAAATGAAAAAATCTCTTTGGATCACCTCATTTAAAGATAAAACTGTACTTGATGACGACGATATTCGCTGGGCAGTAAAAAAAGATGGCGGAGACTTTGATCAATTCACTGGCGCTACCATTACACCACGCGCCGTGGTTGGCTCAGTAAAACACGCTGTGTTATTCTCAAAAAACAATTTCGATGCGGTATTTAGTGCTGATAACGCATGCCAAGTAGGTGAGCCATGAGTCAATTAAAAGAACTGTTTAACGAAGGAATGTGGAAAAACAACCCTGCCCTCGTGCAATTACTCGGTTTGTGCCCACTACTGGCCGTAACATCAACGATAACCAATGCGATGGGCCTCGGTTTAGCCACTCTGCTGGTATTAGTTGGCTCGAACGTCACAATTTCTGCGGTGCGTAATTTTGTGCCAAAAGATATCCGCATTCCTGTATTTGTGATGTTTATCGCAGGCTTTGTAACCATAGTGCAGCTATTAATGAATGCCTATACGTTTGGCTTATATCAATCGCTAGGAATATTTATTCCACTGATAGTTACTAACTGCGCTATTATCGGCCGCGCTGAAGCGTATGCCTCTAAGAATCCGATTCATTTATCAGCGTTTGACGGTTTAATGATGGGCTCTGGCTTTATGGTAGTACTGGTTGTGCTTGGCGCAATGCGTGAGCTTATTGGCCAAGGTACCTTATTTGATGGCGCCGATTTACTACTGGGCCCATGGGCATCGGTTTTACGCATTGAAGTATTTAGTTTTGATAATCAATTTTTGCTCGCTATTTTACCACCCGGTGCATTTTTAGGTTTGGGCTTACTGATTGCTGCTAAAAATGTCATTGATGCGCAAATAAAAGCAAAACAAGTAGCACCACCAGTGGCCGAAAAAGGCCCACGAGCAAGGGTCACCAGTTTAACTTAAGGGGAAGCGCACAGTATTTACTGTGCGTTTAAGTTGCATGAATAAAGAAAAACGATACGAAATACTCTCTCGCTTGCGCGAGCAAAACCCACATCCAGAAACCGAGCTTGAATATTCAAGCCCGTTTGAACTGTTAGTTGCGGTAACGCTATCAGCACAAGCAACTGACGTTGGGGTAAATAAAGCCACCCGTAAGCTCTTTCCCGTCGCCAATACGCCGCAAGCAATTTTAGATTTAGGCCACGATAAACTTCGCGATTACATTAAAACCATCGGTTTGTTTAATTCTAAAGCTGCCAATGTGTACAAAATGTGCCAAATTTTAGTTGATAAGCACAACAGCGAAGTGCCTGAGAATCGTGAAGCCCTAGAAGCCCTACCCGGCGTTGGCCGTAAAACTGCTAATGTAGTACTTAACACCGCCTTTGGCTGGCCGACCATCGCTGTAGATACGCATATTTTCCGTGTTTCAAACCGCACTAAGCTTGCTATGGGTAAAGACGTGGTTGCGGTTGAGCAAAAGCTCGAAAAAGTTATCCCCAAAGAATTTAAAGTAGATGTACACCATTGGCTCATACTGCACGGACGTTATACCTGTGTTGCCCGTAAACCAAAATGTGGCAGCTGTATAATTGAAGATTTATGTGAGTTTAAAGACAAGACTGAATAATGTTTATTCTTTTTTGAGCCAATAAGTAAACTTTAAATTTTTATCTTTGCTGTTGGTTTTTTGCATGCATTATTTAACTGCTAATGACTAACTAATTACATTAAAATGACGGTATTCTTATTCAATTTTTAGTACTTCGATTTTAAGTAAAGAAAACAATAAATTTCCTAAAAAATGCTTGTACATAGCTTCTATTTCTTCTTTAGATATAGTTCCACCACGTATAAGGACTTCTTGCCGCTCAGCTGGCTCTTTTATGATAAACCCGGTAGAACTGAACCCATTTTTTTCATAAAACGCTTTGCGCTTAACTCTTTGTTGATAGTTTTCTGTCTTTTCATCAAGCTCCTCAATAGTGAGTACTATTCTTTTATTTGAATGCTTTTCATTCATAGAATCCATTACTTTGCTTCCGTAACCACTTGAGCGGAGCAATTCAGATATAGCAAAAAACTTTACACAGATAATTTGTTTATATTCTTTAGTGTAGAGAAAACCAACCCATTTATTATTATCATAAATAATATCAAAGCCATTTTTTCCATTCCTCATTCTGTATTTAACAAGCCATTCTGGTAGTCTGTGAACTTTTGGAAAAGCTTCGAAAAAAAGGTCTATAACTTTTGAATAGTTAAAATCATGTTTGTTAAGTGGGCGAAAAGTGATCATCATATTAACCCTGCAAGCCAATCAACAGTTAAGATAGTAGTAAAAACCTTTAATCCAATCAAACCGAAAAATATGAATATAAATGTAACTTTAATTTTTTTACTTTTTATATTATTCCAAGATAGAAGTTTTGCTTGAAATTCACTTTTTAGCTCATCAATATCCTCTTTCATACATAATTCCCTATCTCGTGCTGTAATTATATCAACTACAACACAGTTAATATGAGTTACCAAATTAACTTTGTAACTAAAAGTTCCGATGATGCCTAATGCAAACACATGATCTTTGCTCTTTAGGATTTCAACTACCAGCATTTTGAAAGCTAGTTACATCTTCCTTCCTTATATCTAAGTTGGCCAACCATTGCTGTAGATACGCATATATTCCGTGTATCAAACCGTACTAAGCTTGCTATGGGTAAAGACGTGGTCGCGGTTGAACAAAAGCTTGAAAAAGTGATCCCCAAAGAATTTAAAGTAGACGTACACCATTGGCTAATATTACATGGCCGTTATGTTTGCATAGCCCGCAAACTAAAATGAGGCAGCTGTATTATTGAAAACTTGTGTGAGTTTAAAGATAAAACTGAGTAGATATAGACCCAAACCTGTAGATAAAACACCTTCATTTTAAACGATTATTAATTATAAACCTCAATTATCAGGCTTATAAGAATAAGCTCAGTGATTAATTCGCATTCCAGTCTTTTTTTCTGTTTATTAAAGTAGGTGCCTAACTTTGGCACCTTTCATTTTCCATACCTTGTAAATCAATTTAAATAAAATCTGTTTATTCGTGATTTGGCGTAATTATTAGAATATTTTCAAAGTATTAATTTCACAAGCGTCAATCCTTTAGTTATGCTGTTGAGCATTATGAAATTTTATTGCGAGAATTCCTATGTTACCTATACTTCGTATCTTGTTAATTGAGCAAGACCCCGCCACCTTGCAAGAGCTTTCTACTAATCTGTCGAAAACCATCCCAAATTTTGAGCGAGATGATATTCATATCGATATTATTGAGCGTCTTGAGCTAAAACAAGCATTGGACATTGTAGAGGAAGATGGCGATATTCAGGCCGTAGTGCTTAGCTGGGATTTGCAAAATAAGGTTGGCGAGCGCACTTATAGTCGCTTTATCGAGCAGTTAAAGGGGATCCGCCTTGAGTTGCCTGTTTATGTTATTGGCGATGATACGAAGGGGCTAGAAATCGTTAATGAGTCGGAGGAGATTGAGTCTTTCTTTTTTAAAGATGAGGTGATTTCTGATCCTGAAGCAATTTTAGGCTATATGATCAACGATTTCGATGACCGCTCAGAAACCCCATTTTGGACTGCGTATCGCCGTTATGTTAGCGAAGCAAACGATTCTTGGCATACACCAGGTCACAGTGGCGGCTCGAGCTTTAGAAATTCTCCTTATATTAAAGATTTTTATCAGTTTTATGGTCGTAATGTGTTCGTGGGCGATCTGTCGGTTTCTGTTGATTCGTTAGGATCATTATCAGATAGCACCAATACCATTGGCCGTGCGCAAGAGTCAGCAGCGGCGACGTTTGAGGTTAAGCATACCTATTTCGTTACCAATGGGTCGTCTACCTCAAATAAAATCATCTTGCAGACATTGCTGCGCAAGGGCGATAAAGTGATTATCGACCGCAATTGTCATAAATCTGTGCACTATGGCATTTTACAATCAGCGAGTTTACCTGTTTATTTGTCGAGTATTTTAAATCCAAAATATGGCATCTTCGCGCCGCCGTCGTTGGCCGACATTAAACAGGCGATAGAACAAAATACCGATGCGAAATTGCTAGTCCTCACCGGTTGTACTTACGATGGCCTACTGAGCGATCTGAAACAGGTGGTAGAGTTTGCCCATCAACATGGTATTAAAGTATTTATTGACGAAGCGTGGTTTGCTTACTCTCTGTTTCATCCAAGCCTACGATACTATTCCGCCATTCATGCTGGCGCTGACTACGTCACCCATTCAGCACATAAAGTGGTATCGGCGTTTTCTCAGGCGTCTTATATTCATGTTAACGATCCCGATTTTGATGCTGATTTCTTTCGCGAGATTTACAGTATTTACGCCAGTACATCGCCAAAATATCAGCTTATCGCATCGCTTGACGTGTGCCAAAAGCAGTTAGAGATGGAAGGCTATAAGTTACTCAATGCTTTGTTGAACCATGTGGAAGAATTTAAACAACAGATGGCTTCACTCAAACAAATTAAAGTACTAGGTAAGCAAGACTTTATGGAAATATTTCCGCACTTTAGTGGTGATAACATGGGTCACGATCCGCTAAAAATTCTCATCGATATTAGCGAATTACCTTATTCATTAAAGGATATTCATAAATACCTGCTGGATGAAATTGGCCTAGAAATAGAGAAGTACACTCACAGCACCATCTTAGTGTTACTGACGCTTGGCGGCACGCGCTCAAAAATAATTCGTCTTTATAATGCGCTCAAAAAACTCGACAGCGGTAAAGTCAAGTTGTCAAAATCGACGCGACGATCTCGCTTGCCTGAGAATCTACCAGCAATAGACTTAGCGTGTATTCCAAGCGATGCCTTTTATGGCGAGCGTGAATCTGTGCCTATCGGTAAAAGTAACAACCGTATTTGTGCCGGTTTAGTCACCCCCTATCCACCAGGTATTCCTCTTTTGGTGCCGGGACAGCATATTACTGAGGAACATATAGAGTACCTTAAAGAGTTAGCAGGACAAGGTTTGACGATTCAAGGGAGTTTTGATGGTGAAATCTATGTTCTTAAGGGCAAAGTTCAAAAGTAAAAATATACTTTAATACAGCCGAACTCCTTATAACGAAACAGCAATGTCACACGATATTGCTGTTTAGTGCGTTATAATTCTAGGCCACTTTAATAGAACTTGGTGTGCTAAGCTAATGTTAATATTAGGCAATATCACGTCAGAATTTAAAGATAAGACAGAGTAAATAATACGAAGTATAGTAGATTAAAGAACTGACCCTGACACTACAAAAATAAATGAAGCGGATGCGTGATAATGCTAGTTAAGAACAAAAAAACGCTTACTTTAATGCGCATTGCTGCATTTATTGTCACCATCATGAGCATATACTTTTTTGCCCCTTGGCAGTTTGCTTTATATTACTTGCAACCGCTACCGGCGACGATCAAAGAACAAACACAAGAGGCTATTGAACAAGGAGTCGATGGCATTATTGTGTATATTCATAGACAAGGACAGCAACCTGAATTTTTTGCAAACGGTTGGCATAATCGAGATCAAAAAATCCCCGCTTACCCTAGTGCACTTTTTAAAATTGGCAGCATTCGAAAGTTATATGATGCAGCAGCTTTAACCAAACTTTCAGCCGCTGGACGTATTGATGTAGATAAAACACTGGCTGATTATCTTCCATCATTAATTGGACGCATTGAAAATGCAGATAAGATAACACTACGAATGATGGTAAAGCACAGAAGTGGCATACCCAATTACACAGACACTGATCATTTTGATTGGTCAATCACCTACCCCGACCCGCTTGCATTAGTACTCGATACTCCCGCTGACTTTAGTCCTAATGCTGATTACGGCTATTCTAATACTAATTATTTGTTGCTGCGGAAAATCATGTCTAATGTGCTGGGTTATGACCATAACCAATTTATTAAAAACGAGATTTTAACGCCATTGGGCTTAACGAATACCTTCGAGTCTGTAAATGAGATAAATTTAGCGCTATTAATGAGTGGCTATTATGTTGGCTACGAAAATGATTTTAAAGCACTTGATCAAGGGTATGTGGCAACAGCACAAGATGTGGGCGACTTTATTGTGGCATTAAATAATGGCACATTTTTTAGTGAACAAGAGCAAGCTTTGTACGCATCACTCTATAAATATGAGCACACAGGTTGGGTATTAGGGTATTCAAGCATTGCTCGTTATTATAAAGATATCGATACAGTCGTTGTGCAGTTTATAAATACTAATGGCAATGATACTGTGTTGCTCACAGAAATAATTTATAATCGGATTATTGATATTTTAACAGCGCAGCAGTAGTTACAGAGTAGCTGCGTTATCAAAAATTTATGTGAATTTTAAAGAGGGTTTAAATGCGTTTATTACACACCATGTTACGGGTTGCTGATCTAGATAAATCAATTGCGTTTTATACTCAAGTACTCGGCATGAAAGAGTTACGCCGTGCTGATAACGAAGAGTACCGCTATACCCTCGCCTTCGTAGGCTATGGCGATGAAAAAGACACAGCAGTACTTGAGCTGACCTATAACTGGGATACCGACAGCTATGATTTAGGCAATGCCTATGGTCATATCGCGATTGAGTTTGATGATATCTATAAAGCCTGTGCTGATATCAAGGCCGCTGGCGGCAATGTTAGCCGTGAGCCAGGACCTGTTAAAGGCGGCACAACAGAAATTGCTTTTGTAAAAGATCCAGATGGCTACTCAATTGAATTAATTCAGAAGAAAGAAAATATGAGTAAATTTTAGCAAATATATGTAATAGGTTTGCTAATCCGCTTTTTATTTATTTAAGCTCAACTCTGATACGATATTAAAAAAGGTGCTGTATGCACCTTTTTATCGTAATTGACTGTCTTTACTGCCACGTCGGTTAAACCCTTTAGAAAGCGTGCCTTTACCTTCTAGTTCAGCTTGGCAACTTACACAATACTTCACACCAGGTAACGCGAGCCTTCGTGCTTGTAGTATTGGTTCATCACATTCTTCACATAGCTCGGCACTAGCTCCAGAAACTAAATTACTTCTAGCATATTGCACAGCATCATTAACGCTGGCATCAATTTGATCTTGAATTGCACCCTCTCGTGCCCATCCACTTGCCATATAACCTCCTATTTATTTGGACGTTTATATGTACGCTAACATAGATGAAGTTTATTTAAGCTGAATATAAGAAAGGGAAAGATACTAATAAAATTTAGGAGTTATTATATAAAATATTTAATTTTTAGATTTTAACTTGGATGAATAATTCTGAAGTAACTATAGAAATGCAGTTAAACTGATGTTACAGGCTTTTTAATAAAAGCTATCTTACTAATAAATAGTAAGTTTCGTCCCAAGAGATTAGTACTCTTGTTAACGTTGTGTATAGAGAGTGCGGTGTCACACTTTCTTGCACATTACTTAAAAAAAGTAAATGGCGTCCCCAAGGGGATTCGAA
>NZ_JACJFK010000027.1:27352-29337 GCF_014164535.1 Pseudoalteromonas sp. SG41-2
CCCCTGTTACCGCCGTGAAAGGGCGGTGTCCTAGGCCTCTAGACGATGGGGACACAGAATATGTGTCACTAGGACAACTGAATGGTTTAACTCGTTTCAGGCGAGCTGCTTAATAACACTGCACTTCCCTATTTAAAATAAGTAAGTGGCGTCCCCAAGAGATTAGTACTCTTGTTAACGTCGTGCATAGATAGTGCGGTGTCACACTGCTTTATACATTACTTAAAATAAGTAAGTGGCGTCCCCAAGGGGATTCGAACCCCTGTTACCGCCGTGAAAGGGCGGTGTCCTAGGCCTCTAGACGATGGGGACACAGAATATGTGTCACTAGGACGACTGAATAGTTTAACTCGTTTCAGGCGAGCTGCTTCATAACACTGCACTGACTATGAAAATAGTAAGTGGCGTCCCCAAGGGGATTCGAACCCCTGTTACCGCCGTGAAAGGGCGGTGTCCTAGGCCTCTAGACGATGGGGACACAGAATATGTGTCACTAGGACAACTGAATGGTTTAACTCGTTTCAGGCGAGCTGCTTAATAACACTGCACTGACTATGAAAATAGTAAGTGGCGTCCCCAAGGGGATTCGAACCCCTGTTACCGCCGTGAAAGGGCGGTGTCCTAGGCCTCTAGACGATGGGGACACATAAATGTGTCACTAGGACAACTGAATGGTTTAACTCGTTTCAGGCGAGCTATCTTAATAACACTACACCTACTATAGAAATAGTAAGTGGCGTCCCCAAGGGGATTCGAACCCCTGTTACCGCCGTGAAAGGGCGGTGTCCTAGGCCTCTAGACGATGGGGACACATAAATGTATCACTAGGACAATTGATTAGTTATGCTCACATCCTGAGCTGATTAAGGTAATTGCGATTAATACAAATTAAGACTCGAGCTTAATTTGTTCGCTATTTTCTCGGTTAACCCGCCTTTAACTTATAAAAGTTAAGTGGCGTCCCCAAGGGGATTCGAACCCCTGTTACCGCCGTGAAAGGGCGGTGTCCTAGGCCTCTAGACGATGGGGACACAGAAAACTGCTACCCTAGGACAAACACTTAATAAATTGGTGGAGCTATGCGGGATCGAACCGCAGACCTCTTCACTGCCAGCGAAGCGCTCTCCCAGCTGAGCTATAGCCCCAATTTATTTTGCTAAACACTTGCGCAGTTAAACCGTGCTGTGTATCGCTGAGTGCGGGGCGCATTCTATGCAGCCACCAAAATAATGTCAACATTTTTTTCAGTAACTTTCTTTAAACGGTTTAATTTTCAACAAACTGAATAATGAATAAACCGCGGCGCTCAAAATACATGCAAGGGAGCTGTTTCAAAACAAAAATTAGGACTGAAAGGCGCACAATCTAGATTAACTGAGGTGAAATATATTCTAAAACATCAAAACAATAAGGTATACATTTATATGCAAAATAAAGTCGGAGTCTTTTCTTGTTTTTCACAACAACGTTTTCATCACCAAGTAAAACGAATTTAAGATGAACATACTAGCAATTAACTGCAACGCCCCTACTCTATTGTCAGTTATTTATATGATCACAGAGGCTCCATTAGTTACAGTCGGTGTTTTATATCAATCGTATTTAACTAACGGTATTTGGATTTTTCAATGCGATTGACTATAACCTTCCTCCCTCATGATTAAAAAACAAATCCGCTTTTGACTAACAGGCACCACTAGCTATTAAAGTATTGCATTAAATAATGAGTAAATTGATTGCACATATAGATTGAATGTAAGTAAATTGGCTATAAAACAATCTCAATCTTACTTCATTGATTATAAAACCTGCATCTAAAACATTTTTCCTCATTCAAGTGTTGACACATTTACAACTCTATCTATAATAGCGCCCCACAACAACGCGGCAATGAGTTGTTGTTTAGATGTGGGTGATTAGCTCAGTTCTAAGAAAAGAGAGCATCACCGCTATTTACAAGTAACGGCGGGGTTCACTGGTTAAAG
>NZ_JACJFK010000027.1:29437-72116 GCF_014164535.1 Pseudoalteromonas sp. SG41-2
TCCAGTACTATTTATTTTAATAGTAGCGTTTTAATTTATATGTGGGTGATTAGCTCAGTTGGGAGAGCATCGCCCTTACAAGGCGAGGGTCACTGGTTCAAGTCCAGTATCACCCACCACATATAGAACCTGTTATTATATTAGTAGTTGCATGTTTTAAATTTGTAATATGAGTCACAAGCTCAGTTGGAAAAAAGAGAGCATCACCGCTATTTACAAGTAACGGCGAAGTTCACTGGTTAAAGTCCAGTACTATTTATTTTAATAGTAGCGTTTTAATTTATATGTGGGTGATTAGCTCAGTTGGGAGAGCATCGCCCTTACAAGGCGAGGGTCACTGGTTCAAGTCCAGTATCACCCACCACATATAAAACCTGTTATTTTATTAGTAGTTGCATGTTTTAAATTTGTAATATGGGTCACAAGCTCAGTTACAAGAAAAGAGAGCATCACCGCTATTTACAACTAACGGCGAGGTTCACTGGTTAAAATCCAGTACTATTTATTTTAATAGTAGCGTTTTAAATTTGTAATATGGGTCGTTAGCTCAGTTGGGAGAGCATCGCCCTTACAAGGCGAGGGTCACTGGTTCAAGTCCAGTACGACCCACCATTCTTAGAATGGTGCATATTACATGATATCTAAATGGGTGATTAGCTCAGTTGGGAGAGCATCGCCCTTACAAGGCGAGGGTCACTGGTTCAAGTCCAGTATCACCCACCATTTAGATATAAAACTTTACGGGTCGTTAGCTCAGTTGGGAGAGCATCGCCCTTACAAGGCGAGGGTCACTGGTTCAAGTCCAGTACGACCCACCATTTATAAAATGGTTATCGTAAAGTTTAGTAATTGATTATATGGGGTCGTTAGCTCAGTTGGGAGAGCATCGCCCTTACAAGGCGAGGGTCACTGGTTCAAGTCCAGTACGACCCACCATTTAATCAAAATTATATGTGGGTGATTAGCTCAGTTGGGAGAGCATCGCCCTTACAAGGCGAGGGTCACTGGTTCAAGTCCAGTATCACCCACCACATATAAAACCTTTTAAAACCCTCAATCAAACCTTACGTTATATTCTTTAATCGATAATTAGCTCAGCTGAAAAGAAAGAGCATCGCCACCCTTCACAAATAATGGCGAGGATCACTGGTTCAAGTCCAGTATCACCCACCACATATACAACCTTTTAATATCATCAATCAAACCTTACGTTATATTCTTTAATCGATAATTAGCTCAGTTTAAAAAAAAAGCATCGCCACCCTTCACAAATAATGGCGAGGATCACTGGTTCAAGTCCAGTATCACCCACCACATATAAAACCTCTTAATATCATCAATCAAACCTTACGTTATATTCTTTAATCGATAATTAGCTCAGTTGAAAAAAAGAGCATCGCCACCCTTCACAAATAATGGCGAGGGTCACTGGTACAAGTCCAGAATCACCCACCACATATAAAACCTTTTAATACCCTCAATCAAACCTTACGTTATATTCTTTAATCGATAATTAGCTCAGTTGAAAAAAAAGAGCATCGCCACCCTTTACAAATAATGGCGAGGGTCACTGGTACAAGTCCAGTATCACCCACCACATATAAAACCTCTTAGTAATTCTGTTAAAAATAAAATTCAAAAAGCCTCTAAATACGCTAATTCTTTTCCAAACCTGAAACTCTTTTAATGTGTTCCTTGATGGATAATTAAGTTTGAAAAGCATCAACCTAGGCGCTTTACAAAGCTAGGGTCTCCTATCTCTATAAAAATCCTCAAGCAATAACTAGCGCTACCTAAATTTGGATAATCAAGCTGCTTGAAAATTCATAACTGATCAAATAAACGAAGTCTGCGGTATTAAATTTTAAATTCCCTTGTCAGCGACTAGACTGTTTATTATAGTCTCTGATACGTTCATGTGGTCACAAGTCTAATGCCAGCAAAGATTTTTTCTAATGCAAAAATACTTATAGTTGAAGAGCAACCTCTTGCTCAAAGCTATATGAAACAGTCGCTCGAAAAACTTGGCTTTCGACAGCTGCGCTTTGCTGAACATGCAAATTCGGCTAAAGAGCAGTGCACCAGTGAACAGTTTGATCTGATTGTTTGCTCTTTTAATTTAAGTAAGCAGCAAGACGGCTATCAGCTATATGAAGAGTTACGCGTTAAGCGTTTAATAAAAAACTCTACTGGGTTCATTTTTATTTCAGCTGAAACCAGTGGTTCTTTGGTACACAGCGTGCTTGAACTGCAACCCGATGACTTTTTAGTCAAGCCATTCACCATATATGATCTTAAAACACGTATAGAACGAATTTTGCTGCGTAAAAATCATTTACAAGCAATATATAATTTCATTGACGATGGGAATGACTCTAAAGCGCTAAAAGCAATCAATACTGCGCTTGATGAAAAAGGCAATGCTTATAGTGCAATATTATTGCGTTTAAAAGGTGACGCCCTACTTCGCTTAAAACGAGCAGATACCGCAAAAGCTTTCTTTAAATCAGTTCTTGATATTCAAAAATTTACATGGGCAAAGGTAGGTTTAGTTGAAGCATTGATTGCGAATAACGAGCATATTCTTGCGCAAAGAATGCTAAAAACGATGCTGCTCCGTCATGAAACACGATTAGTCGCACTCGATTTACTTGGTAAGCTGGAGATTAAATTAAACCAATTTGAATTAGCGCAAGATTTTTTAAGCCAAGCCGTTGATATAGCTCCACGCAATATCGAACGCCAAAAATCACTTAGCCATGTATCGCTGGTAAATCATGATTATGAAAAAAATTACCTTACACAAAAAGACATCGCCAACTTTGCCAAACATTCGATTCACGATCACCCTGACGTATATTTAAATGCAGCACGGGCGGGTATTGATTTTGCACTAACAACAGATCAAAGCGATCAGATTCAACGTATTTCAAGACAAACCAATAAATACTTAGCTGATTTAAAAAGCCAATTTCCAAATAGTCACAATCAGGCGCAAATAGATGTTTTAAATGCCCGTTTACACTATTTGAAAGATGAGCATCAAAAAGCGAAAATGTTGATTGAGCAGCTCGACGATGACGATAGCCACATTCGCTCTGTAGACGGCGCACTTGATAAAGCAAAGGCATTTCATGAACTGGGGTTTCACCACAAAGCACAGTCATTATTTAACCAAATTATTAGTCATTGTGAACGTCATCCAACAGTGAGCGATGCTGTTTATTTACGTTATATTCAACAACAACAAAGTGAACGCCGTGATATAAAAATGGGCCCTAAAGAGCTGAATAACCATGCAGTTACACAGTTTAACCGTGGTCAATTAAATACCGCTCTTGAAGCATTCACACAAGCATTTAGAGTAATGCCTCGTAATCCAAGTATTGCTTTAAATTTATTGCAGTGTCTATTTGATAGTTCCAAGCAAAATGGCCAAACGTTAAACCTAATGATGGCAAAAAAATGCTATGCGTTACTCAATACGACAACATTAGACAACGAGCAGCAACAACGCTTTAATAAAATAGTACAACAAGCAACGAGTATGGGGCTAACACTTGCTAATCTAGAAGAGCCAGGCAAAACCAAATAGAATAATAAATAGTTTAGATAAGGTGTTGTTTATAAGAATGAGGAATTCAAAATATCGCTGACAAGCGGTGATATGACTTTTAAAATCCAGCCTTACTGGAATCGGATCATGTAAATTCAGTAAGGCATTGGTTATTGTCAATTACGAGCTAATAAATTACACCTTCTTCAATGAGACCGCGTTTATACAATAACGCAGACCACTTGGCATTGGTCCATCTGGGAATACATGACCTAAGTGCGCATCACATACATTACATACAGTTTCTATTCTTTGCATACCATGGGTCTTGTCACCATTGTAAGCAATCGAGTTTAGTTGCGCGGGTTGAGTAAATGATGGCCAGCCAGTGCCGCTATCAAATTTTTCATCACCATCAAATAATAAGTTATCACAACATACACAGGCGTACTTACCAGGTTCAAACAAGGTGCAGCTATCTGAGCTGTGTGGGCGCTCTGTGCCTTTATTACGAGTCACATAAAAGGCTTCTTCGGTTAATTTTTCACGCCATTGCTGCTCGGTTTTTACTACTTTACGGCTCGGCTCTGGATTGCCTTTATTGGCAACGTTTAGAATATCATTCCAATTCAACATAACTGACCTCATTGAGTAAGATGGGTTAATTTACTGCTATCCACATTATCATGGTATCGCGCTAATAACATTGTCAGCTTGGATTTATCCGCACTGCACAAAATGGTTTTGTAGGGGGTGAAAAATAATTTTGGTACTGGCTAGGGGAATGTTTAAACTCACTAGCTACGTTTATCTGCACTGTTAAACCAGCCATCTCAACAGACTCAACGCCTATTAGTGAGCTAAATAGCTTCAGTACACCAATGACAGCTTCTTACTAAGCCTATTTGCTGTTACATACTATATATACCCTGTTGATCACTATTTAGTTTCATACAATGGTAATTAATTTTTTTTCATTTTCAGTCAATAGTGTATTAAAGTATTGTGTTAGCTCTGCTTTAGTTGCCGGTAAGCCTATTGAGCATTGACGCTGTTCGCTGGAGAGAATTAAGAATTGGTCATCATGGCACTGTATTTCCTTGATACTATCAATAAGCAGCCATTGTGGGCCGTGAGTACGGTCAAAAAAACCTGAAAGGGTAAAGACCAAAAGGTGCTGTTGTTCGCGTCGAATAAACTTATCTAGGCTATTACGTGCTTTAAATAGTGGTGTTAGCCGATAACAGCATGAGCTAAATACAAATAGCCATACAGCTATTAACAATACAAACCACGCTTGCTGAAATAACATGGTAAATACACTCAACAATAATAACACGATACCGAAACAGCCAACGATCAGCGCCAGTAATTGATTAATTTTACGCATCAAAGACTCCTTGCAACGTTAACCTAAATTACTTACTTGCACTTTTTTCATCGGTTTCAGGATCGGGCCAATCATTAAAAAACACCGTTAAATAACGACTTTTTGCTAAATATAATAATACCCACAATACCGTCACCATTTGCAGCGCTAAAAACATCGAAAACTGATAATAACTATGAGCGGCTTGAATAATCAGCCAGCTTAAATCTATCGCTGCACATGCTAATAATGGCCACCGCATAAAACGCCACACTCGCGCTAACCATGCTGCACTGTCTGCGCTTTTTTGTGGCCTGCGCAAACAAAAAATTACGGCAGGAATAATGGCTATTGCACCAATAGCCAATGCACTGAAAAAGTCAGCTTTAGATCTAAACACTAATGACATTAAATCAAGCTCAGGACGCCTGCTCAGTGCCGCAATGATCCAAATAAAGTAGGCACGAAGTAATACCAGTAAACTCAAATGAAACGCGATTGGAGTGCGATAGGTGCCATATTTGTCCCAATACTCTGGTCCATAACGCTTCATAACTGGTTTTTCCTCTCGGCTACTACGCCAAGTAATATGAATGCTGCCACGGCTGTAACACCTAACCAGCGCACACCAAAGAACATCAGTAACTGGCTTAGTAATGGAGTGACAAATACTACTAACAAGCCAAAACCAAACCCGGTTACCAGTACAAATGCACATACTCTGAGTATAAAGTGGCGCCTTGCTACAAAGCGTTTCGTGGTTTTGATAATCTCATTTGCATACAAAGACACCAAACACACCACCAGTAACAATGCGATATTATATAAGTAAGGCTTTAGCCACTGACCAAAGGTCAGTGCTAAATCCTGAAAAAGCGTAATAATGCTATCCATTATGTTGCGCCAGTAATGCAATTAAATCATCTTCGGTCAGTATTTCAATGCCTAAATCTTGTGCTTTCGTGAGCTTAGAACCGGCTTTTTCACCCGCTATTAACGCATCGGTTTTAGCTGATACACTACCTGAAACTTTCGCCCCTAACTGCTGCAAGCGTGCTTTTGCATCATTTCGATTAAGCTCGTTCAAAGTACCCGTTAACACATAGGTTAAGCCTGCTAACGGTTGTGAGTCTTCACTTGGCGGCGTGAGTTCTGGCCAATGAATACCCTGCTCCAGCAAGGCAGTTACGACATCTAAATTATGTTGCTCAGCAAAAAAACCACGCACATGCTTGGCTACAATTTCCCCAACATCACTAACTTCGACTAACGCTTCAGTTGTTGCCGCAGTTACTTTATCTAGCGTTAAAAAGTGATTAGCTAAATTTTGCGCCGTCGCTTCACCAACTTCACGAATACCTAATGAGTATAAAAACTTGGCCAACGTCGTTTGTTTTGCATCATCAAGTGCAGCTACTAAGTTTTTCGCCGATTTTGGCCCCATGCGCTCAAGCGATTCAAAATGTCCTTGTTTAAGTATGAATAAGTCTGCGGGCGTTTTAATGAGCTCTCTGTCCACCAGCTGTTCAACAATTTTATCGCCAAGGCCATCGATATCGAGTGCTTTGCGTGAAGCAAAGTGTTTGATCGCTTCTTTACGCTGTGCTTGGCACACGAGGCCTCCTGTACAGCGCGCTACGGCTTCGCCTTCAATGCGTTCAACATGGGAGTCACAAATTGGACAAGTAGCCGGAAACTCAATCTCTTTGGCATCAGTTGGACGGCGCTCTAATACCACTTGAGTAATTTGTGGGATCACATCACCAGCACGGCGAATGATCACAGTATCGCCAATTTTTACACCCAAACGCTCTATTTCATCACGATTGTGTAACGTTGCATTTGAAACCGTGACACCACCAACAAATACCGGCTCTAAACGAGCCACAGGGGTAATTGCGCCAGTGCGCCCTACCTGAAATTCAACATCCAGTAGCTGAGTGATTTCTTCTTGCGCAGGAAACTTATACGCAATCGCCCAACGCGGAGCTCGCGCTACAAAACCTAACCGCTCTTGTAGTGCTTTGTTATTTATTTTGATCACCACACCATCAATTTCATACTTTAAGCTGCTGCGGCGCTCAAGTATATCTTGATAGTAATCCAAAGCAGCTTGCTGGCCTTCGACTAATTTTGTTTCCGGGCAAAGTGGTAACCCCCAGTCAGTTAGCTTAGCCAATTGCTGGTAATGATCACTTGGTAATTCACCATTTGTTACTACGCCAATACTGTAGGCATAAAACATCAAAGGTCGCTTGGCGGTGATCTTTGAATCGAGTTGACGCAAGCTGCCTGCGGCTGCATTACGTGGATTAACAAATACTTTGTCGCCACGCTTTTCGGCTTCAGCATTAAGTTTGTCAAATCCGGCGCTATCCATGAACACTTCACCACGAATTTCAATTTCCTCGGGAAAGTCATCACCACGTAATTTTAGCGGTACATTACGAATCGTTTTAACGTTAGTGGTAATATTTTCGCCGGTGTGCCCGTCGCCACGCGTTGCCGCCTGCACTAACACACCATTACGGTATAAAATCGACACCGCTAAACCGTCAAGTTTTGGTTCACAGCAAAAGGTCAGCTCATTGTTATCCATCAAACGTTCTTTAATGCGGCGATTAAAAGCGCTGAACTCTTCTTCACTAAAAGCGTTATCAAGTGACAACATCGGCACTTGATGAGTGACTTGCTCAAACTTAGCAAGCGCCGCACCGCCTACTTTCTGGGTCGGTGAATCAGTACTCAAGTACTCAGGATTTGCTACCTCAAGCGCACTTAATTGTTGTAATAAACGGTCATACTCTGCATCAGGAATGCTTGGGTTATCAAGTACATAATAATTATGATTGTGATCTTCTAACTGCTGACGAAGTTGCGTTATTTGCGCTAACACTAAAGTGGACATACTGACCTCAAAAAACATAAAAAAGCCACTTAAACGAGTTATCGCCAAGTGGCTTATAAAATTCTTAATTAATTAACTGTATATTGCAGGTGATTAAGCTGAAAAGCGTCTCACTTTTTCAACATAATTGCGCACACTATCAACGGTCATTTCTTCTCGTTGTGAGTCTAAAATAACGGCGCCAAATTCATCTGCTAACTTTTTAGCCGCACTGTGCAACATATTAAATGCAGCAAGCCCGTCACCATCACACGGCAAGGTCATAAACAAGCTAATTCCAGCGGTGCTAAATTGTTCCATATTATCTATGTCAAAAGTACCAGGGTTGTACATGTTCACTAACCGAAACAGCACTGGACCATGACCAGCAGGATCTAAATGGCGATTAAAAAAGCCTTCTTCAGAGTACTTAAAGCCAAGTGTGTTTACTGCTGGCAATAATTTGCTGCCTTCCATACTCAAGCCTTCAGGCATTTGAATATGCACAATGATAAAATCACTTGCAGCCGGTTGCTCAGCTTCATCCTCTACGCTTGCATCTGTTGCAGTAGTCACATCATCAACCTCAGCGGCAGGTTCGTCATCTGACGCTGCAAAAGAGTGTGGTTGCTTTTCATCAGCACTGAAACTTAAATCCCCAAACTGCGGTTCATCACGCTCAGTATGAGATGCTGGCTCAGCTACGCTTTGACGCTCAGTAGGCGCTTGATCTGCAGGCTCAACCCGCTCATCATTAGTCGCAACGGGTGCATCTTTTTTACGAACTGACCATAGGCCATGTATTAATAATCCACCAATGACAATTACACTGATAATGATTAAAACCCATCTTAATTGTTCGGCCATCCCCTCACCTTTTATTATTTATCTACTCAAATATTAATATTTATGCATGTGCCATTTGCACCGCTTGTTCAATATCTACAGCGACCACACGCGAAACGCCCGGTTCAGCCATTGTTACACCCGTCAACCTGCCAGCCATTTCCATGGCAATTTTATTATGACTGATATAAATAAATTGCACCGATTGTGACATTTCTTCCACTAATCGGCAAAATCGCCCAACATTCGCATCATCCAATGGTGCATCAACTTCATCCAGCATACAGAACGGAGCTGGATTGAGCCTGAATATTGAAAATACCAATGATAATGCGGTCAGCGCTTTTTCTCCACCACTTAAAAGGTGAATTGTTGAATTTTTCTTGCCCGGTGGGCGTGCCATTATACTAACACCACTTTCCAGTAAGTCATCACTGGTTAATTCAAGATATGCACTGCCGCCGCCAAATACTTTAGGAAATAACTGACCAAAATCGTGATTTACTTGATCAAAAGTCATTTTAAAACGCGTTTTGGTTTCGCGATCAATTTTTCCAATTGCACCTTCAAGTGTCGTCAATGCTTTGCTTAAATCCTCGACTTGACGATCTAAATACTGGCTACGCTGCTGCGCTTGTTCAAACTCATCAATCGCCGCTAAGTTCACCGCGCCCAAGTCACTTAAACTTTGTCCTACTTTATTAAGCTGTCCTTGATAAGTGTTTATATTGGCGTTTTCAGGGAGCTGTGCCAATACTTCTTTCAAGTTTTGCTGTAACTCACCCAGAGGTTCAAGAGCTGCCTGTGCTTTAATTAATAAGCTCTGCTCTTCGAGGGCAAGTTGTTGTAATTGTTCTTGTAAAAGTACCAGCTCTCCCTGCGACGCTTTAAGCGTTGTTTGTTTATCTACAAGAGCTGTTTTAGCTTCCGTCAATGCACTTTGCAAATTTTTGAGTTCAATGTCACTTTGTTGATGTTGTTCCAACAATAATATTATTTGCTCTGCGACCTCTTCTAATGGGATCACCAACTCTTCAATTTGCGCGGTTAACTCACTGACAGCTTCACTGGCAGTTTCGCTGGCGGTCGTTGCATGCTGTAATTTAGTGTCACTGAGTTGGCATTCACTGCGCGCTTTTTGCTCACTTAGTGTCGCCTGATGGGCAAGCGTTTTATAGTGTTCAAGCTGAGCGTTTGCCTGTTTATATTGCTCATCAGTGTGTTGCTGCTGCACTTGAGCATCATTAAGCGCAACACTTATTTCATCACGCTGTTTTGCCACACTTGCTATATGTTGCTGTTGTTCAAAAACTTTATTCTCTATGCTCGTGTGTTCAACGTTTAACTGCTGTAGCTTCGCTTGTAATTTATGTTGTTGATTCTGAAACTGCTGTAATTGCTCTTTGAGCATATCGCGACGAGTGCTTCCTGAGGCCACTTGTTGAGCAAGCTGATGTACCGCTGCTTTTAACTCTTCGCTTTGTGCCTTCAATTGCTCACAGACTCGCTGTTGTTCTGTAAGCTTATTGCTTTGTATAGCTAGTTCGTCACTGAGTTGAGATGCTAACTGCGTTGCTTCGGCCAACTGTTTATGTTTGATCAGCAACGAATTTTCTGCACTTTTACTGGCTTGTTGATACCAATTGCGACCCTGAATATTACCTTGGCGATCTATCACTGCAAGCCAATACTCATCCGCTAAATCATTATATTCAAAATCATTTTTATACTTAATACGATGTAATAAATCAGGGTAAACCCCTTGCTCTATAAACACCGCTAATGAGCTTTGCGGTGCGGTGTCGGTAGTTGGCCATACTCCGTTAGGTGTTGCTATAGATGACACATTTAATTGTTCAAGCCCTTGTAATGCTTGTTCAACCACATGCTCAAATCCAGTACGTACAACTAACTGTGCCAAAACATCGCCACTACCTTGCGCTGGAGTATCTGCGAGTATTGTATTCAAGCCTGCTATTTTGGCTTTATTCTCGTTTTGTTGTTGTGCTAGTGTTTGATGTGCATCTTGGCAGGTGCATAACACGGTTTGAGCTTGTTGATGATTACTATTTACTTTGTTTAAGGCAGTTTGTTTTGCTGCTAACTCTTGCGTTAGTGACTGCATTAACTGCTGCTGCTGCGCTACTTGTTCAGCAATTGGATTTTCTGCCAGCTCTATTAATTCGCTTTCTAATGCCGTTTGCTGGTTTTTAATATAGTGCAAATTTTGCAGCTGTTGATCTGCTATATTTTGTTGCTTGCTATATTGCGTATTAATAGCCTGAAACTGCTCATTAACTCGTTGCCAATCAGTAGCACTGCGCTGCTTGGCACTGTGCAACTGTGCCACCGCGTCGGCCATCTCAGTGACTTGTTCTGTACATATTAAAGTATGTTCAATTGCCTCTTGTAACGCATTTTGTAGCTCATCAGTATGGTCTTTTTGTTGTTGTTGCAGCTGCTGATTTTGTAACTGCAACTGTTGCTGTTTGATCAGATTGTGACTAAACGCTTGTTGTTGTTGTTTTAAGTTTATTTGCTGTTGCTCAGCACGAGTCAATTCAGTGTGCGTTTGGTGCTGGGCTTGCTGCGCATCATTGAGTTTTTCAAGTTGCAATTGCACTTGGTTTTCAAGGCTTGCTAGTACATCGTCATGACCTGAATGAGCAGTTTTAAAAAAGCTAATTTGCTCATTCAGCTTGGCCATTGTGTCGGCTTTAGTCACTTGTTGCTGATGTAGCTTTTGCCATTTTAAGACCGCTAGTTGCCCTTTTAAAGTGCGCTCTTGGGTTTTTAACCCGCGGTATTTTTTTGCTTCAACTGACTGTACTGCCAGTTTATCAACTTGTGCTTGCAGCTCTTGGCGAACATCGAGTAAGCGTTCAAGGTTTTCGCGGGTACTTTTGATCCGGGTTTGCGTTTCACGACGGCGCTCTTTGTATTTTGAAACGCCTGCTGCTTCTTCTAAAAACACCCGTAAATCTGCCGGTTTACTCTCAATTAAACGCGAGATCATGCCCTGCTCGATAATCGCATAACTACGCGGACCAAGACCTGTGCCTAAAAATATATCGGTAATATCTCGTTTGCGGCATTTACTGCCATTGAGAAAATACAGCGATTGCCCGTCGCGTGTTACCAAACGTTTAATCGCCACTTGATTTCGATCGGCAAAAGTATTCGGTAAGTGCCCTTGGGTATTATCAAAAATCAACTCAACCGACGCTTGAGAAATAGGTTTGCGATTGGTTGAGCCATTAAAAATAACATCGGTCATGGCATCGCCACGCAGATTTTTAGCAGAGCTTTCGCCAAGCACCCAACGCACAGCATCGATGACATTAGACTTGCCGCAGCCGTTTGGGCCAACGACACAGGTCATTTGATCTGGGAATGGAATTTTAGTGGGCTCTACAAAAGATTTAAAACCCGCTAATTTTATGGTGCTCAAACGCATCTAATTGGTTTACCGATTGTTATTGTTATAGCTTGAGTATTTAATTTAACCGTTCTTGACGATAAAAGTAAGTACAGGGATTAAGCTTGGCGTTTAAAATTATCTAAAATAATACCCGTTGCCATGGCTACATTGAGAGATTCTGCACCACCAAAAGCGGGGATGGTTATTTTATCTGTTACCAATGCTGCGCAAGCTTGACGTATTCCATGAGACTCACTACCCATTAACAAAACACCTTGGCCTGTAAATTGAGTTTTATGCACGCTTTTTCCATCTAAAAAAGCGCCATAAATAGGTAAGTTTAAACCACTTAAGTACGCAGGCAACTCAACTTGACTCACTGAGACTCTAACAAACGAGCCCATAGTGGCGCTAATAGTTTTAGGGTTATAAGCATCGGCACTATCTGTGCTGGTGACAATATGCTTGATCCCATACCAATCAGCTACTCTGATAATGGTACCTAAATTGCCTGGATCAGATACGCCATCAAGGGCTAAGATTAAACCGCTTGCCTGCGGTGCACTCGCTGTTGGCATGTCAACTATCGCAATAGCTGCATTATTACTCACTAAAGTACTTGCTTTAGTTAACACATCTTCATCGGCTTCAATCATGTTTACGTGAGTAAACTGCTGCTGGAACTGCGCAATAAAGGCTGCTGTCGCAAATATATCAATAATTGTTAAACCACTTGCCAATAACTCAAGTACGTTTTTTTCACCTTGCACAAGGTATTGATTATGTTGCTTTCGGTACTTTTTTTGACCTAATGCACGAATTAACTTGAGTTGGTTTTTTGAAATCATAACAGCCCCATAAAATGATGGGCACAGTATAGCAGATTTAACATCGAGTTCTGAACTTGAAAAAACCTCACAGGATCAATTAATGCTGTTTGCGCTGCGTTCAAAAGTCATATTAATACGGATAAACATACCTTTAATGGCTTCAAGCTGATATGTATCACTCACATGTATCATCAGTTCGTTGTAAAGCTCATCACAAGCCATTGTAAACGTATCATCGCACTGGCCTTTTGTAGCCAGCAAAAAGGCTCTAGCCAGTGAGCTTTGCCACCGTTGTAAATATTTAAGCTGATTATCACCCACTGCCTGTTGGCAAATTGAGTGTAAACGCACCGACGCATGACCTAGATTAAGCCCAGTTAAAGCAAGATCGGTAATAGCACGTGATTCTGAGCCTTGATCATAATTGGTTAAACGCAGTAACCGATCAGCCATACGTCGGTTATACCAAAGAGCGGGTGAGCTATGTTGATGAATTTCTGATAAATCTTTATAGGTTGCTTTAAACACGCGATGCACTAACAACTGCACACTCGGACCTGTAAATAGTTGGAAAATCCAAAATAAAATACATACTCCAAGAAAAATAGCCAAAGCTGAGCTGAGCGTATAATTGATTGAAAACGCAAGGCTCATGTCAGTACTGGGCTTAACTAAAATCGTAAATGGAATACAGAACCCTAGCCCGTAAGGTAACGTTTGCTGATCGCCTAGTAGCAATAAGCCAATAAAATATGGCCCAGCTAACACCAACAATAATATTTCAAGTTGCCCACCACTTTGTGATAATAAGTTTAAAGCATAAAAAATAGCCACAAACGAGGCTACCACAACACCAACTAACAATCGCTTCATAACTATTTGTAAAATTGCCAGCGGGATACGGGCCAACATAATCGAAAAAATAACGGGTAAAATCATGATCAATAATGCAGCGGATGATCCAGTATTAACCCAAATAAATGCCCCGATTGAAAATACCAAGCTGGTTCGAAAACCAACAATAATACCTGCTAATGGATCTCGGTATGTCAACATGCTCGGAGCATTAAGCAGTGTTTTATCTCGTTGCTCTAATGCTTTATATGCCCGCAATAAAATTGTTAATTCATTCGCGATATCTAAACTGACATTTAAAATATGTGATTCAAATGGCAGCTCACAGGTTTGTTGCGCCCGGTGATCAGTTAATGCGCGCCGCAACTGTTTTACTTCTTTAGCACAGTATTCAAAACAGTCTGATTTTTCTATTAGCGTAAACATATCTTTTAATTGCTTGATTAACTGAGTAATCTTTGGTGTGATTTGCTCAGGATGATTACGCTGTAAGCGCCCCATTATTTGTACTAAGGCAAGAAGAGATAAAACTTTTTGTGCGATTTGATTGGCAGCCCGTGAACGCCCTGGACCTTTTGGCCCTTCGTAGCGAACTGCACTTGAGTCTTCACTAATACTGCCAAGCGTTGCCATTATGCGATCTATTTGCTGATGACGGTTTTCAGAAGAGCCCGCTTTATCAAGCTCAGTTACCAAATAATGTAACGTTTGATTAATGACAGACTTTGCCTGCGTTTGTAAGAGCTGCTTGACCTTAACAGGCCATAATAGATGGCTCACTAACCCTGCGCATACCGAACCGACTATAATTTCACTTACTCGTGATTGCGCCACCGCGAAGATACTTTCACTACTGACCGTTGCTGGGTTTACCATCACTAACAAAATAATGATAGCAGCCGTTACGCCGGCCATAGCAAATGCGTAAACAAAATTTGCTTGGCGCACCATAGCTGACAATGCAGAGTTTAAACCGAGCCAAAAAGCCAATCCACCCAGCGCTAAATAAGGGTAAGCACTGAGCTGAGTGAGTACTAAAATACCAAATAGGCCACCCACCAAAGTGCCTACAATCTGACAAAGCGCTTTTTCAATAACGAGACCACTTTCAGGGCGGATCTGTAAAAACACCGCAGAAACAAGTGCCCAATAAGGTCGATCTAGATTTAAATAAATGGCAATTGTCAACGACATTGCCATGGCAATCACCCCTTTTAATGCAAACTTGATAGCCTGTTCTTTGGGGCATAGAAGATTATTTAAAACAAGATGCAAAACTAATACCTATTCCGTAGCAAGGTGAATAGTCGCTGTCATACCTGCGCTTAGCTGGATCCCTTCTGGCAAAGCATCTAGCTTAATATCAACCGGAATACGCTGCGATAAACGTACCCAATTAAATGTCTGCTGCACTTGAGGTAAAAGTTGGTTATTACTTTGCGTATTGATATTCGCGATTGCTTTACCAATACTCACTACCTGACCGGTTAATGGCTTTGTATCGCTCAGTAATTCTATTGTCGCTTTTTGATTGGTGTGGATCAGTGGGATTTTGGTTTCCTCAAAATAGCCTGTTACATAAAATGAATCTGATTGAACAATAGCGAACACAGGCATGCCCTGTGCAACATAATTGCCTTGGCGTAGATTTAAATTAATAATTTGCCCGGCAACTGGAGCCGTAACTTGCGTGCGAGATAAATTTAATTGCGCCACCGTTTGATCCGCTTTCGCTAAGTCGTAATTTGCTTTGGCAATTTCAGTACTAATGCGGGTCGCTTCTAAGCTTTCCTCACTGATAGCTTGTTGAGTATTTAATGCTTTACGTCGTTCATACTTATGTTTAGCCAGTTCCCAGCTATATAAACTATTGTTAGTATTTGCTTTACTTTTATCATAAGCCGCCTGATAACGTTGTTGGTCAACACTAAAAAGCAGTTCACCTTTTGCAACTTGCTGCCCATCTTTGACATTTAATTTTGTTACCCAGCCTGATACATCTGGCACAATAGTAACAATATCAGCTCGAATGCGACCATCGCGTGTCCAAGGTGTGTGCATATAATCAGTCCATACCCAACGGCCTGCAAAAATAGCCGCGATAACAACTAAAATAGTGAGCATAATACGTAAATATCTAACCATTCTATTTATCTTCCACTTAATAAAAAGACACTCAAGGCGAGAAAACACATAAATAAAGACACTTCAAACCAGGCCACTTTCCAGATGCGATCATGCCAATCCAAACGATGTAAAATAAAGCGAGTCAAAGCGGTTAAAATAAATGCCATTGGGAAATAAATCACTAACGGGCTAAATTCTAAGCCGCCAATAACTACAGCGTGGTGCATAATCAATCCCCTGTTATATGTACTTTGACAACAAACTAAAAAGCATCACAAGTAAAATTTTTGCGACAGTGTCTATCAATATAGTAGCAGCTAATTATCACATTATCTTACTTAACATGCTGTTAATAGCGGTAATCGTTACACCATACTCAGCAAATTAATCAGTCGCGTTATATTATAAATTAAGCTTTAAGCAAAATATTGAGGATAATAAGGATCTGGTAAATAAAAAACGTGCCTAGAGCACGTTTTGAGGGATTACTACTGGAGCTATTGCTCAGTATTTATTTTTATAGGTCCACAAATGCAGTAGCTCACTGGCAATGGTGGCTGCGGCAATCGCAGTAAGTTCACTTTGGTCGTACGAAGGTGATACTTCAACAACATCCATACCAATCATATTAATGCCTTTAAGGGCACGTAATATCTTAAGTACTTTATCTGATGTTAATCCACCACATACCGGTGTTCCAGTACCTGGGGCAAACGCCGGATCTAAGCAATCAATGTCAAAAGTGATATACACAGGTAAATCACCTACTCTCGCTTTAATCTGCTCAGCAATCGTTTGCGCCGATAAATCATTGGCCGCCATCGCATCAATCACTGCAAACTCGTGTTTGCTTTGATCAAAATCAGTACGAATACCAATTTGGATACTATGATCAACATCAATCAGCCCTTCCATCGGCGCATGGTAAAACATGGTGCCGTGGTCGTAGCGTGAGCCATTGCTATAAGTATCAGTATGGGCATCAAAATGCACCAACGCCATTTTACCAAAGCGCTTAGCGTGCGCACGTAACAACGGTAAAGTTACAAAGTGATCGCCCCCTAAACCTAAAATTGCTTTACCTTGGCTTAAAATACCCGCAGCAGCTTGTTCAAGCTTAGCGGTAAAGTATTCAGCGTCACCGACAGGGTAAGTAAAATCTCCAGCATCAGCCAGTTTTAGGCGTTCGAACAATTTGAACGTCCATGGGTATTTTGTTTCTTCCCATGCTAAATGCACTGATGCACGACGAATCGCATCAGGGCCTAAACGCGCACCTGGACGTCCTGAGGTTGCCATATCAAATGGCAAACCTAACACCACAACATCAGCATTGATGTCAGTAATATTTTGTACCATTGGCTGACGTAAGAACGTCATGCCATTAGAATACAATGAGTGATCTGGATGATCAAACAAAGTGGTCATATTAAAGCTCTTCTAAATAAGTATAACCGTCTAAACCTGCTTGCAATTCATCAAGTACACTTTGCTGCTCGTCTGCTGGTAATTTTGCAGCCACCAGCTGTGCGTACGATGATTGAAAACCTTCTACATCAAGGTGAACATAGCGCATCATGTCAGCTACAGTGTCACCTTGGTTTATTTCTACAATGCTTGCGTCGCCTTGCTCATCCATGTGTACCATTGCACTGTGGGTGTCGCCAAATAGGTTATGCATGTCACCTAAAATTTCTTGGTATGCACCCACTAAGAAAAAGCCCATTAAATAGGGTTTTTCAGCACTAAATGCCGGCACTGGTAAGGTGCTCTCAATGCCTTGCCCATCTACATAGTGATCTAGTGCACCGTCAGAGTCACAGGTAATATCTAACAATACTGCGCGTCTTTGTGGTGCCTCAGTTAAGCCACTTAATGGCAATACCGGAAACACTTGGTCGATCCCCCACGCATCAGGCAATGACTGAAACAATGAGAAATTAACAAAAAACTTATCCGCCAAACGGGCATTAAGTTCATCTATTATCGGGCGATGAAAACGGTTTTTGTTATCCATGTGTTTATTAAGCTCATAACACACACGTAAATTTATTTGCTCAGCCCAGGCGCGTTGAGTTAAATCTAATAATCCCATCGCAAACTGGTTATGTGCTTCAGCTAAATCACCTTGGCTATCATGATATATCTCAATTAATGCACGGTCGTCTGTCAGCACATGTAATTGTTGCCATGATGTCCACATATTGTTTAATAATAATGGCGCGTCATCTGTTGGCGCCTGAATTTCTTCCGGCTCATAGCTTTCAGTGCCAATTACATTAGAGATAAGCACAGCATGATGCGCTGTTAATGCACGTCCAGACTCAGAAATAATAGTCGGGAATGGTTGCTCGTACTGCTTACAAATATCACCAATGGTGTAGACAATATTATTTGCATACTCAGCTAAGCTATAGTTCATCGAGTTGTGAGACTGGCTCCGAGTGCCGTCGTAATCAACCGCTAAACCACCACCGACATCTAAACATTCAATTTGTGCACCGAGTTTGCGTAGTTCACAATAAAAACGCGCCGCTTCGCTAACACCTAAACGCACATCGCGAATGTTCGCCATTTGCGAGCCTAAGTGAAAATGCACCAACTGAACTAAATCAAGTTGATCAGTCTCTTTTAAACGATTAACAACATGTAATACTTGTGAAGCGGATAAACCAAATTTTGATTTTTCACCACCGCTAGCTTGCCATTTTCCTTTACCCTGCGACGCTAAGCGCACGCGAATACCAATACGCGGTTTTACGTTCAGCTCTTTAGCTTGGCTAAGTACCATGTCCAGCTCAGAGAGTTTCTCAAGTACGATGTACACTTTATGGCCTAACTTTTCGCCAATTAATGCTAAGCGAACATATTCTTTGTCTTTGTAGCCATTACAGACAATCACCGCACTGGTTTTTTCAGCTAATGCCAATACTGTTAATAGCTCAGGCTTGCTGCCCGCCTCTAAACCAAGTTGTTTCTTTTCTACGTTCGCTTGGCTTGCCACAATTTCTTCGACCACTTCGCGCTGTTGGTTTACTTTAATTGGATAAACAAGCAAGTAATCTTTTGGATAACCATAGCTTTCAATCGCAGTATTAAATGCAGCACATAAGCTGTGCACGCGGTGATGCAAAATTTGTGGAAAACGAACCAACGCAGGTAAACTCAAGCCTTTATCTTCAAGTTGTTTTGCAATATCAATAAGTGCGATGGTTTGCTCTGGGGCATCAGCCTTGGGCGCAACATACACATCACCTTGATCATTAATACCAAAAAAACCTTGGCTCCAATGACGAACATTGTAACTCGTGCGAGCTTGTTCTAGTGATGTTGTCTCTTTCATTTATCTTTCTCTTTTATTTGATGAATGCCTTGCGGCTGTTGCGCGCATTAAAGGAAAAATAGCTTATCAAGTCCAACAAGTATTTTTGCTCGTAACGAGTGAGTTTTAGTGTCGATAACAACGGCCCTTTTATTTGTTGGGCACTGGCGTATTTAGTATAAAAAATAGAAGGCTTAAAAGGGAATATATATAAAAAAGTTAGCCGAAAACGTGACTCTCAATGATAAAATTGGCGCTGACCAAGGCCATTTACGACTTATATCCGTGTATAAGCCGTAGTTGTGTAGGAGATAAAATCGATGAAGTAATCAAAAACTAAAACACAAAGCGTAGCCAGTTTCTAGCCACTAATTAGCCTTCTTGACTGAGCCCTAACTCCATAAACAAGCTATGTGGATTATCGGTATAATTACCAAAACTTGTACAGCGTTGAAAACCTAAATTTTCATACAGACTAATCGATTCAGCCTGTTTCGGGCCTGTTTCTAACCGGATCAAAGGGATCTCTTCTTCGCCAGCATGATGCAATAAAATTTGCATTATACGCCGAGACAAGCCTTTACCACGATGACTTGGTTTGACATACAGACGGCGAATTTCACCATAAGGTACTGTGTCAAACTGTCTGACAATCGCACCACATGCAACAATACCCTCCTCGCTTTTTAAGCCAATGGCGTAAACATTAGCTTGACCAAGCTCACTCACCGACAGCGATTGTGCCGTGGCTACTGGGTACAGAGAATTTATAAGCCTATCGATATCAGAAAAAACATTAATCACATCCGGATCATCAGGGGTTAAGTCGACTAACTGCATAAAAGCTCTAATTATATTTATTGTTTGATAACAAACTATACCGAATTGTTGCAAATGAACAACCCAGAACTTTGGATTTTTCATTTATTTGCTATCTTATTAGTCACAACTTTGTCGTATGTCAAAATAACAACACTTAGCTATTTTCTAAAAAGTAGCAAGCACGTCAAAATAATAGTTTGCTGTGGTGTTAAACGTTAGCGCCTTTTATAAAGTACGGGTTAAAAAATAGATTAACGACTAAAGTTTTAACGCCCTGCGTCGATAAATAACTAAGTTAACGTTAAAGGAATAACAATGAAACTCCCCAATCTTGGTCAAGCGCAGCAAATAGCTTTGCAAACGGTGTCGGCTAATCGCGCCACGGAGTTTAAAGCCGCCGCTTCTCTTGTCGAACCACAAGACCACCTTTCAACGCTCGAAGACGCAGCAAGTACGCCCCTTTATGATCCATTTAAAGGCCGCAAACTTAATCAAGATTACACCCCCTCTTCTTATATTGGTATGAACCGTTATAGAGTCACCTCTAGCACCACCATTAACATAGGTGAACCGATTAAAGAGCCGACCTATCGCTATGGTGACTTTACAGATCCCGATGATATAAATGCTTTTTTAGATCAAGTAGACCGGCTTGAAGGTGAACATAAATTTATGTTCCAACACCTAAAACCAACACAAGAACTACTTGATTTGGTGCAAAAAATGAGTGATGAAGAGCTTGCTGTATTTAGTCAATTTGTTGTTACAACATCTAGCTATCACTTTGGCACAGAAAACAACAACAGCAGTGCACAGTTAATTTCAGCTTTAAGCAAACTGTCAGATGATGCCTTGAGCAGTACCCTTGCAACAATGGATAAATTATTACAACAAGGGAATGATTATAAGAAGCCGGTGTCACCATTAGGTGAAAATGAGCATGGTAATGAAAGAGTCGAAATGATCAGTATGCCTGAAGCCATAAACTGGTTTAAATCAAACTATAAGGCTAACAGTGCAAAATATGAATTGGCAAATGACTACACCAATTTATTAATAGAAAAAAACCTCAGCGAAGATCAACTTATGCAGTTAAATGACCACTTATCTGACAGTACGCTTACACAAAGCAGTGGTATCATCGACATGATGAGCTTAGTTAAAAACCACCAAACGGATGATGTATTGGCAATGCTCAATGAAGTTGATAAAGACCGTGAACCTAACTTATTTAGTTACCTTGCACAGCAAACTAATTATCAAGCCAATAAGCAGTATTACCAAATGGATAATGGTAAGTTTGTTGCACAACAAGATAATATTAGCTCTGACTCTAATAGACGTGAGCTTTATAACAATATCTTAAACGCCTATAACGACATTGGCATGGGCTGGATAAACGATGCGCTAGAGCAATTCACAGGGAGTCCCGCACAGATCCAAAACGAATTATGGCAAACACTACTTGATGATAAAGAAAAAATGCCCGAGCAGTTTACTCGCTCAGATTCAGTTGAGGCATGGGCAATAAATAATATTGCTCGGATAGAAGGCGCATTCCACGTAACACAAATGAATAAAATTTATGATTATAATAGCGAGCGACTCGTTCCTGAATTAATCGGTGATCTTACCTTTTACAGCAGTGGCAACATTCGTAGTTCAGTAGATAGTGAAGAGCCACAATCAGCTGAAAATCAACCGTAATCAAAGAACTTACGGTGCTCTGCTCCGGCTAAGTTGGCATTCACCTTATTAGGGTGTTTATACTCACGCCAGTTTGCCACATTACGGCCAACATTTAATCTCGTAAAGTCAGTATCGCCCTCTGGCGACATTCCCAAAAACTGTTTTAGCTTCAACAGGCCGCCAGGTTCGCTCACATCAAGCGATAAAAAATCATCTCGATCTTTAAAATACTTAAATACCGCCTGCTGATGTTTAGTATAACAATCGGCTAACTCGCGCTCACTCAACGGGTAAATAGAGGGAAACGTTTGATGAAAGCTGCGCTTTAGAACCGGGCTAAAGTGCCCTGTTTTAAGATCAAGATGTGGCGCCATTTTTTCAAGCAGCATCGTGATGGATGGCAACCATGCTTTTAGGTCTCGGTTTAAATAAATAAACTTAGCACCAGGAAATAACCCGTCTAAATGCATATAGTCACTAAAACACGGTGCGTCAGATATAGCATCAGCTATTTCAAACGCTTTTTTAGTAAACGCAGTATGCGCAACCAACAAGCCCATTTCTAACAACGCAACACTGATGCTCGTGGTGCCGGTTCGAGGCAGACCGATAATAAATATCTTAGACATCTAACGTCACTCATTTTTAAAAGGCTGCTAGTATATACCTAAATGACAGCATCACCCACAGAGCAACAACATAGTTAAGCGGTAGTTTAACCGCAAGCTCCCTTATTTATTATCCATATTACTACGGTGCCCATAACTCAATACTCGAGTAATTTCTAATTTGTCGCCTAAGTCATGCCAAAGCATCACAAAATCAGCTTTACCGTCACATTTATTGCCGCCATTTTGACAGAATATGTGAGTTCCTTTGGTCATCACACCAAAATCTTTAATGGTAAACACTTCAAACGTGCCGCTGACCAACTCCCGCGTATACTTGCCACATGCATATTGTTTAGTATTAGCTATCATGGAATTGCGATCCCAGGTAACTCCACCGTTATCATGATAAAACTCAACATCTTCTGCGAAGTAGCTAGCGTGCTTAGCAAGTTGTACTGGGTTATTACAATGATTAAAAGAATCAAAAAGTGCTGTATCTAAACGCATCATTTTACTTTGCAAATCAGTAACATCAGCCTGACTTACCAGCGGCATTAGTAACAATGCAAACAGATATAACTTTTTCATAGTCATTTAAAGCTTCCTGCGTAATAAACGAGCCGATAACATCTCTCGTTTAATTTATTATTGTTGATATATAAACCATATCCCAGTGTTTGTTGCGATTCAATCAGTAACTCCGATTTTTCTATCAATATAAAGATAATGCTTTTTAGACCATACACTCTATTGCTCATTAGATATTAAACACTTTGTTACGCAAAAATACTGTTCAAAATATCTGAGCAATTTATACTGAGGGCAATGTCGATATGATCAGAGGTTTTAGCGTGCAGTTTACACAAGGTATGGAATATTTTTTTTCGGGCTTCAAATTAATTACCCAAAAAGGCTTGAAGCGATTTGTATTTATTCCTTTATTAATCAATATCGTGCTTTTTGGTAGCTCATTATTCTTTTTATATGGCTGGCTTACCGATGGGTTTGCTTATTTAAATGATCTATTACCAACGTGGTTAAGTTGGCTGGAGTGGCTGATGTGGCCTATTGCAGTATTAGTGATTTTATTTAGCTACAGTATGCTGTTTTCGGTGATCACTAATTTCATCGCCGCGCCCTTTAACGGCTTACTCAGTGAAAAAGTAGAGCTGTATTTAACAGGTCAAAAAATTAATGATGATGGCTTAGCGGATATAGTGAAAGATGTGCCACGAATGCTTGGCCGTGAGTGGACTAAGTTGTGCTATTACCTACCACGTGCCATTGGCTTTTTTATCTTACTGTGGATATTGCCTGTTATCGGCCAAGTGTTATGGGTGATGTTTACCTGTTGGATGTATGCCGTGCAATACAAAGATTATCCGTTTGATAATCACAAAATTTGCTTTAAAGAAATGAAAGAAGACTTAAAACAAAAACAAACTCTCTCGTATGGATTCGGCTTAGCCGTATTGTTGCTTACAGCCATTCCTATCGTGAATTTAATTGTTATGCCAGTCGCTGTGTGCGGCGCAACTCGCTTGTGGGTTGATCAATACCGCCCTAAGTATCGCGAATAAAACGCTCAGAGGGGACGACAATATAAGCCATTATTAAGTCCCCTATTTGCAGCACTATTTACACTAAAACTTGCCGTGTATTAGCGATGAAATGATGCACTTCGCGCTCAATTTTAGGATCAACTGGCTGCTCTGGAGCGCGATCATTTGGGCATGGCATCCTTGGAGTTGTGCCAAACAAACGACAAATTAATGGCCGTTCATCATATACAGTGCATCCCTTTGGACCTAAGTGTACACAATTAAATTCATTTAATGCCGCTTCGTGCTCTGCATCGCTTTTTACCGGTAATCGAGACATTTCTTCAGATGATGTTGTCACTGGACCGCAACAATCATGACAACCTTCAACACATTCAAACGATGGAATGTTAGCGCGTAATCGCAAGATTACTTTTTGGTTTTTATACATCAATTTTTACCTTTATTTAGCCAGTATTCATGCCGCACTAAAATTAATTAGCTATATAGGCTTTGCGGCACTTTTGTCACGTTCAGATGTACTGTGATCTCTTCTCTGTCATGATATAAATGCTTAGCTTGTAATTCATAGCTTATACCGTATTTATTAAGCTCTTCTTTGATCATCGTTAAGCACTCATACACACTGTCAAAGCGCTTTTTCATTGGCAGCTTTAAGTTAAAGATAAGTTCTTTCGCGTATGCGTTGACCGCCCAATCAATCATAAGACTGGTTACTTTGGTTGGTTTTTCTACCATATCGCATACTAACCAAGTAATATTTCTTTTCTCAGGGCGGTATTTAAAACCATCAACACGGAAGTGCTTAACTTGACCTGTTTGCATTAAATCATCATTCATTGGGCCGTTATCAATGGCGCTAACAAACATACCGCGACGCACTAGTTGATACGTCCAACCACCTGGGCAGGCACCTAAGTCAACACTGCGCATACCGGCTTGAACCCGCGCTTCACGATCTTTTTCCGCAATAAACACATTAAACGCTTCATCCAGTTTTAAGGTCGAGCGACTCGGTGCATCACTTGGCATTCTTAGTCGTAATATTCCCATAAAAAATGGGGAATTATTATAACTATATGAATGACCGACAAACGCGGTGTTATTAGTTAAAAACATGATGTGCATTACGGGGCGATTGGCTTTAGGTTCGCGTAACACGGTGTTTTGTTTCTCTAAAGCCTTTTTAAGTGGGGTAGAGATTTTTTTGCAGAAAGTTAACAACTCTTTGCCTTCATTGGTATCGGGTGTTTCTACCCGTAGCTCTGAGCAAAGTGGAAAATCGACCGCTGCTTTTACTATTTCGCCAACACGGTCTTCGACGGGCATGTTTTCAAGTAAAGTGCCGGCAAACCACTGACGGGCAAATACCATATTTTTGAAATCAACCTTTTTGATGATTTCATCACTATGCTGCGCTTCAAAACATTCGTAAATAACATAGCCGGTATTTGGCTTTGCTTTTACATACCCAGCAAAACCTTGCTCTGCGGCATGAAATGTTATTTCTGCAGCGGCATCATTTTCAAAACCACTACGGCAGTAAATCACTACACTTGACATAAAAACCCTTTAATTGCTCTTTTGAGCGATATTCTCTATTAAAATTTAAACCGTGCTACTTGCACTAATAAAATAGTCCAACCAATAATAAAACATAAACCACCAACGGGTGTGATGGGGCCAAGCCACTTATAACCGGTGATTGCTAATAAATATAAACTGCCACTAAACAACAAAATACCAGCAATAATAAACCAACCAGCCGATGTGAGGTTAATTCCCCATTTTATTAAAATGGCAATCGCAATTAACGCAAGGCCATGCACCATCTGATACTCTGCCGCAGTTTTAAATATGCCAATAGCATATTCAGAAACACGGCTTTTTAAACCATGAGCCGCAAAGGCGCCCAACACCACTGATAGCATGCAAAATAAACTGCCAGTCATTAAAAATAGTTTAATCATGATTTTTTTCCTGCTAAAGATGCCTTTAAATATGCTGTTTGATAAAACTAGCAGCGTGCTCAGCGGCAGTTTGCACATTACCTAACTCTGTAAAGCCACTGCGTTTGCGTGGTTTTAAGGAATGATCGCCATCAGCTAGCCACACAAACTCTGGGCGTTTATCCAGTTGTAGCTGTGTTAATTCGTCACGGGTACCAAATGTATCGCGCTCGCCTTGGAGCACCATAAACGGGCATGGTATTTTACCAAAATGATCAATGCGTAATTTATCAGGCTTGCCTGGTGGATGAAATGGATAGCCAAATGCCAATACGCCTGAAATTGGTGGCATTGTTACTCGCTCTTCACTGACAAGCATTGATGCCATCCGCCCGCCCATTGACTTGCCACCAATAAATAACGGTAAGCTTGGCTGTACAAAGGTTAATATATGTGCAAAGTATTGCAGTAATTTAGGCGCACGATCTGGCGGGCGACGCTTATTGTTTTGCTTGGCTATTTGCATATATTCAAAGTCAAATAAGCCAACATCAATACCTTTTTCTGCCAGCAAGCTTGCCATTTTCTGCATAAATTCTGAATCACTAGCGGCTCCAGCACCATGGGCAAAAATAAATTGTGCCAAAGCGGGTTGTTGGTCACTTTTAATCCACTCGATAGTCATATTAATACTCTTGCTCTTGTTCAACTAAACTCAGCATCCACTGCTTAAACGATACTATTTTGCCTAATTCAGATTGCGTTTCACGACTTACTAAATAGTACGCATTTTTACTTTCTAAACTGTGGTTAAACGGAATAACTAAACGTCCTGCATCAATATCAGGTTTAGCAAGCACACTGTTACCAATAGCAACGCCTTGACCATGCACAGCTGCTTGCAGCACCATTGATGAGTGACTGAATATTGGTCCTTGGTTTACTTGCACATTACGTACACCGGCGGTTTTCATCCACGTTTTCCAGTTCTTACGGGTGGTATCATGTAATAAAGTATGGTTTGCCAAATCACTTGGCTGATCCAGCGGCTTTGGCCCTGTTAATAGCATAGGGCTACACAAAGGCACTAGGTATTCTGTATGCAGTTTATGCGTTTGCACGCCACTCCAATGACCACGGCCATAATAAATAGCCACATCAACATCATCGGTGAGTGAGTTTTCGTCTTGATCTTGGGCTTTTATTCGTACATCTATCTCAGGGTGCAGTTCGTTAAATAAGCTCAAGCGTGGCACTAACCATTGAATAGCAAAGCTGGGCGTTAAACTCACGGTTAATGAGCCTTTTGCACCACGGGCTAATAGCTTTTCGGTAGCATCAATTAGCTGAGTAAATATTTCTTTAATATCTAAAAAGTAACCTTGGCCTTCTTCGGTGAGTAATAAAGAACGGTTTTTTCGCAAAAATAGTTTTAAGCCAAGATGCTCTTCTAAAGTTTTTATTTGATGACTTACCGCCGCCTGTGTGACGTATAACTCTTCAGCCGCTTTAGTAAAACTCAAATGGCGAGCAGCAGCTTCAAATGCTTTTAATGCGTTTAGTGGCGGAACACGTCGAGACATAGTGATCAAACTTAGAATTAGTTTTTCTTATGGATAAGATTATATACACATGCCAAGGAAGTGTATATTCAAGACATAAAAAAAGCGACTTTCGTCGCTTTTCTTATCACGCTTTGCGATTACAAGTCGCTGGCGCTGGTATCCAATGGGCCAAAGCTTTTAACTAAATCATCCACGGCTTTCATTTGACTTAAATAGCCTTCCAACTTACTTAATGCAAGTGCACATGGGCCATCACATTTAGCTTCATTAGGATTAGGATGCGCTTCAATAAATAAACCCGCTAACCCTAATGCCATGCCGCTGCGAGCAAGTTCTGCCGCTTGTGCACGACGACCATCGGCAGAATCACTGCGCCCACCTGGACGTTGTAAAGCATGAGTGGCATCAAAAATAACCGGAGCCATTGGTTTCATGTCATCCATACCCAGCATATCAACGACTAAGTTGTTATAACCAAAGCTTGAGCCACGCTCGCACAATACAACATTGTTATTACCCGCTTCATTAAATTTAGTAATGATGTGGCGCATTTCGTGCGGGGCTAAAAATTGTGGCTTTTTAACATTAATAATTGCGCCCGTTTTCGCCATTGCGACCACTAAATCTGTTTGGCGCGCCAAAAATGCTGGTAATTGGATAACATCAACCACTTCTGCCACAGGCGCTGCTTGATGCGGCTCATGGACGTCAGTGATCAAAGGAACATTAAACGTTTTTTTGATTTCTTCAAAAATCCTTAAGCCTTCTTCCATGCCTGGACCACGGTATGAATTAATTGATGAACGGTTTGCTTTATCGAATGACGCTTTAAACACATAAGGAATATTAAGCTTAGTGGTCACTTCTACATAATGCTCAGCGATACGCATTGCTAAATCACGAGACTCAAGTACATTCATGCCACCGAACAATACAAACGGTTTTTCGTTTGCCAGTTCAATATCATTAATTTTAATTAAATGGTTGTTCATTTTTATTCCTTAAGGTGCAACTGCTTGCATCATTAAACCACAAATATATGCCATATACGTGCCTACGCCATAGCCCAGAACGGCTAATAATACCCCAACTGGCGCAAGCGATGGGTGAAATGCCGAAGCAACCACTGGTGCCGATGCCGCACCGCCCACATTCGCTTGTGAGCCAACGGCCATATAAAATAGCGGCGCTTTAATTATTTTTGCCACAATTAACATTAAACTGGCATGGGTAAGCATCCAAATTAAGCCAATAACGAAATACATAGGTGATTCAAATATAGCCGTAATATTCATATGAAGGCCAATTGATGCCACTAAAATATATAAAAAGCTGGAGGCTACTTTAGATGCGCCAAAGGCTTCAATATGACGTACTTTAGTAAACGACAATGCAATACCTATGGTCGTCGAAATAACAATTAACCAAAAGAACTTACTGTTTAAGCTATATTCTTGTGCCCATGGAAAGTTAGCGTCAAAGTAAGGTCCTAAAAAGTCTGCACAAAAATGCGCCAGACCGGTAATACCAAATGCAATTGCAATGATCAGCATATAATCATTGAGTGTTGGCAGACGTGCGTGCTCGGCTTGGTATTTTTCAACGCGATTTTTTAACTCTTCAATCGCGCTAGTATCCGCGCCTGTTTTCGCATCAATGGCTTTATGGTTGGCAGCCATTAACAGTAATACTGCCATCCATAAATTAGCGACAATCACATCTACCGTAACCATTGCTGAGAATATATCTCCGCCAACTTCAAACATTTCTTTCATCGATGCTTGGTTTGCACCACCACCAATCCAGCTTCCAGCAATCGTGGTCATGCCACGCCATACTGCATCAGGGCCATGACCACCGACTGCTTCTGGATACACTGCGCTCATGATCAAAATGGCCAACGGGCCGCCGATCACAATACCCGCAGTACCGGTTAAAAACATAATTAATGCTTTCGGACCAAGATTAATAATGGCACGTAAATCAATACTAATGGTCAGTAAAATTAAGCACGCCGGAAGCAAGTAACGTGATGCTACAAAGTACACATTAGATGAATGACCATCAACAATGCCAAAAGTATTCAATAGTGAAGGTAAAAAATAGCACAGTAATAATGCTGGGACATATTTGTAAAACTTTTTCAGTGCGCTATTTTGACTGTTCGATGTTTTAAAAATAAAGCCTAATATTACTGCTAATAAACCAAAGACAACCGCGTCATTGGTGATCAGGGCAGTATGGGCGTCAGCCATGTAAATTCCTTAAAAGTTAATGGTGAGTTTTGTGATTATCTTCAAGTTCTTCAAGTTGATGCTGAATAATATCAATTGCAGGATCATCTGGACACTCATCGATAAAAAATTGTAAGTCGTCACGTGCCATTTTCGGACAATCAAGCTGGTTAAGTAAATAGCCTCTGTCGCGTCTTTCGTACGGGTCATCGCCTATTAGCTCCATCAGCATCTCAACACAGCTCAAAGCATGACCAAATTTATTACTGCTAATAAAGGCCCACTTTTGTTGTGCTAGATAAAGCTTATACACTTCTTCGTCAAAAATGAGCTCAAGCGGCTCTTGCTCATCACCATTTTCTTCACTGGCGTTTTCAGGAATAATATACCAACTTTGTTGACCTGAACTCGGCTCAAGTAAATAACCTTCCTCATCGCTAATAGCAACATGGACATTTATTTCACTATTATTAATCGTTACATTTGCATCAAAACCTGCATGGTTCAGCAAATGGCATAATAAAATACCCAGTGTTGTTTCAGAACCACTGCGCATACTCAGCATATAGCTAAAGCTATTTAAGGTGTATTCTGGGACTTTTAAACTGGATACGCTAAATAACCACTGAGTAAAAAACATATCAACTAGCGCATCAAACCGTTCGTGAATATCAGGGTATTGTTGGCATAGTTCGGTGACTTGATTTTCAAAGTCGCTCAGTGTGGCAAAGCTATCACTTAAATCAGCTTGAGGATCCCACTTCGCTTCAGCGCTTATACAACGATACAACGCTTGGGGAACGAATGTGTCAAAAGCCTCATCTTGATAGGATTCATTTTGATCTTCAAACCAAGGGGTGGTCATTAATACGGCAACATCTTTAATAGAAAATGAATGACTAGTTTACCTATTTTTTTACACAGATACCAACGTAGCACGTTAGATTAACGTTCAAAGACTGTTTAGTGCAGCCTTTGAACACCTTTAGTTACAAAATAAACGCTGTTTTGGCAACCGCTAGCTTACCAATGAAGGCAATGACCACAGTCGTAACAACTAAAAACACAATTTTTATACTGGTTTTTTGCTGTTTACTGGCAATAATACCCAGTGCAATATACGCCACTACAAGAATAATCTTTTCAAGCAGCCAGGTTTGTTCTAGTGGATTAATTTTTGCAATAGCCATCAGCGCGAAGGCTGAAATAAGTAAAAACGTATCGGTTGCGTGACTACCAATAAATACCAATTTATTTTTAGCGATTGCACCACTGCCGAGGCGAGAAAATGAACGTAGATAAAATAGAACAATGCTTAAAACTGCAATTGCCATGTGTGTGTGTTTGACTGCTAAATAATCCATATGCCCCTAACTACTCATTAATGTTAAAAAAGAAATTGTACCAATGTTGTTAAACATGCCTATTCTAATGCGTTAAATAACTCACCAGTTCAATGCACTGGGTATTATTTTTTAATCTGGAAAACGCATTAAAATTTCTTCAAGCTCCGCTAGGTTGTCGTTAAATGCATCGACCAGTTTAGGCTCAAAGTGTTTGCCTTTTTGCTGATTGATTTCATTAACGACATCATCAAGCGTCCACGCTTCTTTGTAACAGCGTTTATGGCGCAGCGCATCATACACATCGGCAATCGCCACTATACGGCCAAAAATATGAATGTCTTCTCCTTGGATCCCTTGTGGGTAACCTGAACCATCCCATTTTTCATGGTGATCACGTGCAATTTGAGCACCTGCATTAACGATTTCACGACGAGAATCTTGTAAGATGAGGTAACCTTTTTGAGTGTGCGTTTTCATGATTTCCCACTCTTCGGAGGTCAATTTACCCGGCTTATTTAAAATAGCATCAGGAATACCCACTTTTCCAACATCATGAAGTGGCGACGCTAAACGAACTAAGTCAGCCTCACGTTTCGATAAACCATACGCCAGTGCTAAAGTATGACATATATGCGAAACCCGCTTAACATGATTGCCCGTTTCGGTTGAACGCTGCTCCAGAGCTTCGCTTAAACGAAGCACTAATTCTTGCTGAGTTGCTTCGACCTCGGATTGTAATTGCACATTCTCATACGCTAACTGTACATTTTGCGAAAATATTTCAATTAAATGGCGCTGTGTATCCGATAAGTCGTGTGGAATACCGGATATAAAAAGCATTGAATTATGATTGTGTTCGCTGCAACAGTATGCAAACAAATAATTGTCTTTATAAACAATGTTTTTATCTCTAAATGCTTGTTTACATGCTGATAGCTGCTCGGTATTTAATACCTCTTCAATTGCTTTACCTTCGCTGCGTTCAAAATCGCCTCGCCCAGAAAACACCACTAATTTATGCTGATTATCTTGTGGGTTACCTGCCACTAAACTGGTGGCGTACATTGCTTGATCAACAGTGCCGAGCAACGATGTTAATTGTTGCATCACCCCTTCAATAAAATGATCAAGTGAGTGCGCTGAAAAAATATCTCGAGATGCTTTAATGATTTTTTCAAGCCCTTGACGAGATTGTTCAATCGATAAAATATCGCGATAAGAACGTAAGCTCGACATCACTACAGTAAATAGTTTTTGTGCGGTAAGTTCAGTTTTTGATTTGTAGTCATTGATATCATAACTAACAATGACTTGGCGCTCTGGCGCTTGGCCGGGTTGACCAGTACGAAGGATAATACGGATATGATTATTTTTAGCGACTTCACGAATATATTGCGCGACTTTCAAACCTGCATCGTCGGTTTCCATCACCACATCAAGCAGTACAATTGCAGCATCGGGATTATTATCTATTTGTACTTTAGCCTCAGCCCCTGAGTATGCACTAATAAACTCTAAACGCTTGTCTTGAAACTCAAAATCACTCAATGCCAGTTTCGTGACAGCATGAACTTCAGGCTCATCATCAACAATGATGACTTTCCATGTCCCCTTAACTACTTCACTTTCTACATCTTGTGGTTCATCCGAAAACAAAAAATCATCCATCATACTGAGTCCTCAAAGGCGTTTATTTTGCTCTCGCACTGTAATTGTTATAATTATCCCGGCCACTGTGCGAGCGTTACACGATCGTTATTTGCTAAATCTTTAACTGTAAGTATATTTGTATACGCCATTTGTGCAAAAAAACTATGCACTTTAGTACTTTGTTGATATCCATGCTCAATAACAAGGTAACCATTTGACGTTAAAAAATTGCGTGCTTGAGTAATAATATACTTTATATCAGCCATACCGTCATCATCGGCAACTAACGCAGAAAGAGGTTCAAAACGAACGTCACCTTGATTTAAGTGAATATCATCATATTCAATATACGGCGGATTACTAACTATTAGATCAAACTGTTGTGCTGTAACTTGGCTAAACCAATCACTTTGCACAAAGTCTACATTAATAAAGCCTAACCGCTGCTTATTTGTATTCGCAAGCGCTACAGCATCAGCAACCCTATCAACCCCTGTGATTTGCCAAAGTGGCATTTCGCTGGCAAGTGCAAGCGCAATTGCACCAGTCCCAGTGCCTAAATCAAGCACTTTAGCGGCCACAGGTAAAGGCAAACTGAGCGTATATTCAACCAGTGTTTCGGTATCTGGGCGAGGGATCAGCGTAGTGGGATTAACCTGCAGTGGCAAACTCCAAAATTCACGCGTGCCCGTTATATGAGCCACTGGCTCACCTGTTAAGCGACGTTGACAATAACTTTCAAATAGCTGTTGTTGTTGCGGTGTTAACTTTTGTTCTGGCCAGCTAAATAAGTAGCTACGTGGTTTTTGTAATACGTCGAGCAATAATACTTGAGCGTCTAATTTGGCACTATCGCTGCTACTTTGCAGCAGCAAAGTAGCACGCGAAACAGCACTTTCAATCGTGTCGGTCACGATTACTCATCACCCATAGCGGCTAGTAAATCAGCCTGATGCTCTTGCATTAGCGGCTCAATCACACAACCTAAGTCGCCGGCAACTACCTCATTTAAACGGTATAAAGTGAGATTGATACGGTGATCTGTAATACGTCCTTGCGGATAGTTATAAGTACGAATACGTTCCGAACGGTCACCGCTACCGACTAAATTACGACGCTCTGATGCTTCAGCCGCGTGGCGTTTTTCATCTTCCGCTTGTTGTAGACGTGCAGCAAGCACTGACATCGCTTTCGCGCGATTTTTATGCTGTGAACGTTCATCTTGACACTCAACCACGACACCTGTTGGTAAGTGGGTAATACGAATTGCCGAGTCAGTTTTATTAACGTGCTGACCACCGGCACCTGAGGCACGGAACGTATCAACTTTAATATCAGCGGTATTAATTTGAATCGCTTCAGCTTCTGGCACTTCAGCCATTACCGCAACAGTACACGCAGAGGTATGTACTCGTCCTTGCGATTCAGTTTCTGGCACACGTTGTACCCGGTGAGCACCAGATTCAAACTTCAATTGCCCGTACACGCCTTCACCACTAATGTTAGCAATGACTTCTTTGTAACCACCGTGCTCACCTTCATTGGTGCTCACAATCTCTACTTTCCACTTTTTAGTTTCAGCATAACGGGTATACATACGGAATAAATCACCAGCAAAAATGGCTGCTTCATCGCCTCCCGTGCCGGCACGTACTTCTAAAAACACATTATTATTGTCGCGCGGATCTTTTGGTAGCATCAACACTTGTATTTGATCTTCGATAGCAAGGATTTGCGCTTTGGCTTCTTTGTATTCTTCTTGCGCCATCTCACGCATATCAGGATCCGAATCCTTTAGCATTTCTTCTGCTGTAGCAACATCATCTTGTGTTTGCTGATAGCCTAAAAATGCTTTAACAATTTCTTCCAACTCAGAATATTCTTTTGAAAGCGCACGAAAACGATTTTGGTCGCTAATAACTGACGGATCACTTAGCAGCGCTTGTACTTCTTCATAACGCTCTACTAAGGTTTCTAACTTACGATAAACGGACTCTTTCATGTAACTGCTATTCCTGATCAATACCTAACATTTTCTTTAATTGGCTTAACTGAGCAACTTCACCTTTTTTAGCCGCATCTTGAATTGCACGGGTAGGCGCGTGCATTAGGCGGTTGGTTAACTTGTTGGCCAGCTCTAAAATAATTTTTTCTGCGTCTTTACCAGTGTTTAATTGGCTTATTGCCTTATCAACCAGCTCAGACTTAATATCGTGTACATCTTGGCGATAAGAGCGGATCAGATCGACAGAGTCGAGTGAACGCATCCACATCACAAATTCCGCACAGCGCTGGGTAATAATCACTTGCGCTTCATCGGCGGCTTGTTCTCTTGAAGCGATATTTTCGCTTACTATTGCCTGTAAGTCATCAACCGAATACAAATAGGCCGCATCTAATTCACCAACTTGGCTTTCAATATCGCGCGGTACTGCAATATCAATAAATAACATTGGCTTATTACGGCGTTGTTTTAGCGCTTGTTCAACTACCCCTTTACCAATAATTGGCAAAGTACTTGCTGTCGAACTGATCACTATATCCGCCTGATGTAAGCGTTCAGGTAACTGCGCTAACGCAATAACGTCGGCATTAACATCTTCTGCCAGAAGGCGTGCACGCTCTATGGTGCGATTCGCCACGGTGATCTGTTGTGGTTCATTTTGATATAAATGTTTCGCTACCAGCTCAATTGTTTCCCCGGCACCAATTAATAGCACTTTGGTTTTATCTAACTTGCCATATATATGTTTAGCTAAATTAACCGCAGCATAAGCAACAGACACCGCACTGGCGCCTATATCGGTTTCCGTTCTTACTTGTTTTGCTACCGAAAAGGTTTTTTGAAATAACCGGTCAAATACCACACTCACCGAATTGTGATTTTTGGCGCTATTATAAGCTTGCTTTATTTGACCAAGAATTTGCGGTTCACCTAGCACCAAAGAATCTAGGCCACATGACACACGCATTAAATGATTGATAGCATCATTATCTTGATGACAATATACATTACTGCTCAGTTCGTATTCATCCAAACCGTGGAAACTAGCTAACCATTGCAACAGTATTTGGGAATTTTGCTGAGCGAGGCTACAATAGATTTCTGTTCGGTTACATGTGGACACAATAACCGCTTCATTAAACTGATCGTGATCGCTCAGTTGCTGTAATGCTTCTGACAATTGCTCAGGCGAAAAGGCAACCTTTTCGCGTAATTCTACAGATGCGGTTTTATGATTAATACCAAGTGCTACTATGGTCATATGTGCCAAATATTGCTAAGCCGTGCTCGAAAGACGATAATTTTACCAAAAATCAGCGGAATATGGAAAGTAAGGAACGACATTTGATTCGACTATATTTGATTTTACTCATATTTTTTTTATTTTTAAGTGGTTGTGCGCAGCAAATTAGCCCTCAAACAGCTCTTTATGACGATTGGAAGTCGCAATTATCACAACAAACCAATTGGCAAGTTGAAGGAAAACTGGCTTTTATTAGTCCAGATGAACGCCAATCAGCAAACTTAAATTGGCAACAACAAGAACAGTTAAACCAACTTATTCTAACGAGTTTTATCGGTACCCGTGTTTTAGCATTAACACAAAATACTAACGGCGCTGAACTTGAATACGATGATCACATTTACCATGACATTAATGCATCGCGCCTGCTTGCTAGGCTCACTGGTTTTAATATACCGATGGACAGCGCCGATAATTGGTTAAAAGGCACTGTTGACGATCCAAGTTTGCAAGTTGATGAACTAGGCCGAGCAAAAAATGTAACTTGGCACGCACCCGATGGCGATCAATGGCAAATAAGCTACGCTGATTACCAACAATACGCCGGATTTTGGTTACCTAAAAAGCTCACGTTAAAACACCAAGATATTAAAATAAAAATTCAACTTTACGAGTGGCACTTTAACTAACATGACTACGCACACTATGACTTCATTTTCGTTATTGGCTCCTGCCAAGCTCAATTTATTTTTACACATTAATGGCCGTCGTGAAGATGGCTATCATGAACTGGAAACCTTATTTACTTTTTTAAATTATGGCGATCAACTCACATTTACTTTGACTGAAACAACTGAAATTGAAGTCACTGGTGACACCACCGATATCCCCCTAAAAGATAATTTGATCTATAAAGCGGCCGTTTTATTACAAAAACACACAAATTCCCTTTTTGGCGCAAAAATAAATTTAACTAAAATATTACCAATGGGAGGCGGCGTTGGTGGTGGTTCTTCAGATGCGGCCAGCACACTTTTAGCGCTTAATAAATTATGGCAATGCCAGTTATCACTATCTGAATTAGCAGCGCTTGGCGTGCAGTTAGGCGCAGATGTGCCGGTGTTCATTAACGGCAAAAGCGCCCTAGCTCAAGGCATTGGCGAGAAGTTAGTGAATGTAGAGCTGCCGTCAAAATGGTATTGTGTAGTGCATCCAAGTGAACATGTCAGCACCGCGAAAATTTTTACTCACCCAGATTTAAAACGCAATACACCGAAGCTAAAAGGCCACTGGCAACAACAAACATTAGCCAACGATTGCGAGCCTTTAGTTAAAAAGCTCTGCCCTGAGGTTGAAAAGACCCTCCAGTGGTTGCTAAAATACTCTCCGTCGAAGATGACTGGCACAGGTTCATGCTGTTTTGTTGAATTTGCCACGCAAAAAGAAGCGCAACATGTTCTTGAAAATCTCCCCCATAACTGGGACGGTTTTATTGCCAGCAGCGTTAATATCTCTCCTGCTCATACGCAGTTGGACGCTATACATTGAAGCAATGAAGTAATGTACAAGTAAATAAAGTTTAAGTTAATAAGCTATACTTTTTTTATCGCTTATTAGTCCAAAAATTCAGTGCCTGAGGAACCCTACCGTGCCTGACATGAAGCTCTTCGCTGGTAACGCAACACCTGAGTTAGCTCAAAAAGTTGCAAAACGTTTATATATTGAAGTTGGCGATGCTGTTGTTGGCCGTTTTAGCGACGGTGAGATCAGTGTTCAAATTAATGAAAATGTTCGTGGCTCGGATGTTTTTATTGTGCAATCAACCTGTGCCCCTACTAACGATAACTTGATGGAGCTTATTGTAATGGTTGATGCCTTACGTCGTGCATCTGCAGGTCGTATAACAGCCGTCATTCCTTATTTTGGTTATGCACGTCAAGATCGCCGCGTGCGCTCTGCTCGCGTACCAATCACAGCAAAAGTTGTTGCTGATTTCTTATCAAGTGTAGGTGTTGACCGAGTTCTAACGGTTGATTTACACGCTGAGCAAATCCAAGGCTTCTTTGATGTACCAGTTGATAATGTGTTCGGTAGCCCAGTGCTACTTGAAGATATGAAAGAGCGTCAATTTGATGATGTTGTTGTTGTATCACCTGATATCGGCGGTGTAGTTCGTGCCCGTGCTATTGCTAAGTTATTAAACGATACCGATCTTGCCATTATTGATAAGCGTCGCCCACAAGCGAATGTTTCTCAAGTAATGCACATTATTGGTGACGTTGAAGGCCGTGACTGTATCATCGTTGATGATATGATCGATACTGGCGGTACCTTATGTAAAGCAGCTGAAGCACTTAAAGAACACGGTGCTAAGCGAGTATTCGCTTACGCTACTCACCCTGTACTTTCTGGCCAAGCATTAGAAAACATTCGTAACTCAGTAATTGATGAAGTGATTGTAACTGACTCAATTCCACTGTCTGCTGAATTAAAAGCAATTGATAAAATTAAAGTGTTAACACTTGCAGACATGCTAGCTGAAACAATTCGCCGTATCAGCAATGAAGAATCTATTTCAGCGATGTTCGAACACTAAACTTGGTTTAGTTAAAATATCCTGATGTAATAAAGCGCCTCGTTGGCGCTTTTTTTATGTATCGTGTTTCTTTTAATTAGTCGCGGTGGTATGATAGCGCGCCTTTTGGCTAGGGACCTTGGTCGCAAAGGCCCTACACTATTTAATTATTGGAGACATCATGTCTAACGAAACATATACATTTAATGCAGAATTACGCACAGCTACGGGTACAGGTGCGAGCCGCCGCCTACGTCGTGAAGATAAAATCCCTGCGATCCTTTACGGTGCTGACAAAGAAGCTGCATCACTTACTTTTGAACACAAAGATATTATCAAAGCACAAGAAAGTGAAGGTTTTTACACTCACATCCTTACTCTTGATATCGCTGGTGAAAAAGTTGAAGCTATCCTTAAAGATATCCAACGTCACCCGTTCAAGCCTAAAATCACTCACCTTGATTTCCAACGTGTAGATGCTACTCACAAACTTAACACTAAAGTACCAGTTCACTTCATCGGTGAAGAAGCGGTAACTAAAGCGGGTAACACTGTAGTTCACCAATTAACAGAAATCGAAATCACGTGTCTTCCTAAGTCACTTCCTGAATTCGTAGAAGTTGACGTAGCTGGCCTAGTTGCTGGTGACTCAATACACATCTCTGACGTTAAACTTCCAGCAGGTGTTTCATCTGTTGATTTAGCGAAAGGTGCTGATCACGACCAGTCTATCGTAACTATCAAAGCTAACAAAGCTGCGCCAGTTGAAGACGAAGCTGCAGAATAAATTTTAAGGTTTGCACCTTGAATTCTATTCAAATGCTTGTGGGCCTGGCTAATCCAGGCCCCGAATACGCAAACACACGCCACAATGCAGGTGCTTGGTTCATCGAGCAACTCGCTGCACGCTACAACTGTACGCTAAAACACGATCCTAAGTATCACGGCCTTACCGGCAAAGTGATCATCCAAGGTCAAGAATTCAAATTACTGATCCCTACTACTTATATGAATTTAAGTGGTAAAGCTGTCGGTAGTTTAGCCAACTTTTTCAAAATTCCTGTTGAGAGCATCCTAGTTGCCCATGACGAAATGGATTTAGAACCCGGTGTTGCCAAATTAAAAAAAGGTGGCGGACACGGTGGCCATAATGGTTTAAAAGACATTATTGCAAAGATGGCAAATCAAAAAGATTTCATGCGTTTGCGCGTTGGCATAGGTCATCCAGGACACCGTGAAATGGTGACCGGATGGGTGCTTGGAAAAGCAGCCAAAGAAGACCAAGAGAAAATGGATGCCGCAGTAGATGAAGCAGTTCGTTGTATGGAAATACTTGCAAAAGACGGTGTGTTAAAAGCACAAAACAGACTACATTCGTTTAAGCCATAATTGGTTAAGCGGATCTAAACAAGGTATCTTAACTATGGGTTTCAAATGTGGCATCGTCGGTTTGCCTAATGTTGGTAAATCAACACTTTTCAATGCATTAACCAAAGCGGGTATTGAAGCCGCTAACTTTCCTTTTTGTACCATCGAGCCAAATACGGGCGTGGTACCGGTGCCAGATCCTCGTCTAGACGAACTTGCAAAGATTGTAAAACCACAACGTATTCTTACAACGAGTATGGAATTTGTGGATATTGCAGGTCTTGTAAAAGGCGCATCGAAAGGGGAAGGTCTTGGTAACCAGTTTTTAGCTAACATTCGTGAAACCGATGCAATTGGCCACGTAGTACGCTGCTTTGAAGATGACAACATCATTCACGTTGCAGGTACCATTGATCCTGCTGATGATATTGATGTGATCAACACCGAGTTAGTACTTGCTGATATGGATAGCGCTGAAAAAGCCCTTTTCCGTAACGCGAAAAAAGCCAAAGGTGGCGATAAAGACGCAAAAGAACAAAATGCCGTACTTGAAAAAGTAAAAGTACACCTTGATGAAGGCTTAACTTTACGTTCTTTAGCATTAACTAAAGAAGAAAAAGCGGCTATTAGCTCTGTTAACTTCTTAACAATCAAACCAACTATGTATATTGCTAACGTAGCTGAAGATGGTTTTGAAAATAACCCATATCTTGACCGTGTACGCGAAATTGCTGCTGCTGAAGATGCTGTTGTTGTGCCTGTATGCGCCGCGATTGAATCTGAGCTTTCGGAATTAGATGAAGAAGATAAACTTGAGTTTATGGCCGATCTTGGTCTGGATGAGCCAGGTTTGAATCTAGTGATCCGTGGTGGTTATGAGTTACTTCATTTACAAACCTACTTTACTGCAGGTGTAAAAGAAGTACGTGCATGGACAATCCCAGTAGGTGCAACTGCGCCACAAGCTGCAGGTAAAATCCACACTGACTTTGAGCGTGGCTTTATCCGTGCACAGACCATCGCTTTTGATGACTACATCGCCTATAAAGGTGAAAGTGGTGCAAAAGAAGCAGGTAAGATGCGCCAAGAAGGCAAAGAATACATAGTTAAAGATGGCGATGTAATGAACTTCTTGTTCAATGTTTAACACCATCCCAGTGTGACCTATCACCTTTAGTGATTTTTAAAGGCTCGTTTTTACGAGCCTTTTTTATTTTTGCACTATCATTAAATATCAGCTGTTGTGAATAAGTCACAATAAAGCAGTTAAAAAAACACCATTTTTATTAAAATTTAGCCTGTTAGCCTATTTTTCCCGCAAACAAACCAAGATACGTGTTTTTTTGCAAAAAAGGTGTTGACGGATTTGGGTCATATCAGCATAATACGCCCCGCACTCAGCGATGAAGTGCTAACAAAAAAGATGGCTAAGTAGCTCAGCTGGTTAGAGCACATCACTCATAATGATGGGGTCACAGGTTCAAATCCCGTCTTAGCCACCATTATTTTTTGTTGCTCAATGAAGAGTTTAAAATAACTACCTAGTGTTTTATTACACAACGTATGCGGGAGTGGCGGAATTGGTAGACGCGCTGGATTTAGGTTCCAGTATCTTAGGATGTGAGAGTTCAAGTCTCTCCTTCCGCACCATGTTCTTGATAAGAATTAAAATTATCAATTGTTATTGTTGGGATATCGCCAAGCGGTAAGGCACCAGGTTTTGATCCTGGCATTCCCAGGTTCAAATCCTGGTATCCCAGCCAACAATGGCTAAGTAGCTCAGCTGGTTAGAGCACATCACTCATAATGATGGGGTCACAGGTTCAAATCCCGTCTTAGCCACCATTTCTTTTTTAGAAGTGGCTCTGCAAGAGTTAAATTGCAACTCAATGAAGAGTTTAAAATAACTACCATTTCTTTGATTAATTCAAAGTGATAATGCGGGAGTGGCGGAATTGGTAGACGCGCTGGATTTAGGTTCCAGTATCTTAGGATGTGAGAGTTCAAGTCTCTCCTTCCGCACCATGTTCTTGATAAGAACTAAAACTATCAATTGATTCTTTGTTGGGATATCGCCAAGCGGTAAGGCACCAGGTTTTGATCCTGGCATTCCCAGGTTCAAATCCTGGTATCCCAGCCAACTTCTTCTACCAAAGAGTGTTGTTAAAGAATAACTCTAGCTACGAGTATAAACAGCAAAAACGTATATAATTATACGGACTATGCGGGAGTGGCGGAATTGGTAGACGCGCTGGATTTAGGTTCCAGTATCTTAGGATGTGAGAGTTCAAGTCTCTCCTTCCGCACCATTTTCTTGATAAGAATTAAAACTATCAACTGTTTCTTTGTTGGGATATCGCCAAGCGGTAAGGCACCAGGTTTTGATCCTGGCATTCCCAGGTTCAAATCCTGGTATCCCAGCCAACATTCTTCTACCAAAGAATGTTGTTAAAGAATAACTCTAGCTACGAGTATAAACAGCAAAAACGTATATAATTATACAGACTATGCGAGAGTGGCGGAATTGGCAGTTGTCTTGAATTAGACGCTGGATTTAGGTTCCAATACATTAATACTGTATATGATCGATGCGGGAGTGGCGGAATTGGTAGACGCGCTGGATTTAGGTTCCAGTATCTTAGGATGTGAGAGTTCAAGTCTCTCCTTCCGCACCATGTTCTTACCTAGAACTAAAACTAATAAAATTTAAAGTTGGGATATCGCCAAGCGGTAAGGCACCAGGTTTTGATCCTGGCATTCCCAGGTTCAAATCCTGGTATCCCAGCCAATTTTATCAACTCCCTTCTCTATCTTTTATCTTTTATCTTTTATCTTTTATCTTTTATC